>CAZLIR010000033.1:0-13112 GCA_964559635.1 uncultured Enterobacterales bacterium | reverse complement strand
ATCCCGCATCGGGCTCAACAATTCCTGTCTTGGACTCATCAACCATGGGCTCTGCGGGAGCGACCCAAGTACGAACGATTAATTTTGATGGTACAGCCTCGGCTAGTCTACCCTTTAGTTATGACGATGCCGGTCAGGTTTCAGTGACTGTCAGTGATCAGGGCTCAAATGGATTAACCTCATCCACTGTCAATACCGTTGTCACACCTGCACAATTACTGGTCTTCACCAGCGAAGCCAACAATGCCTGCACTGGCGCAGATTACGGATCTTGCACGGCCTTTAAAACAGCGGGTATTCCCGGTGATGCCTCCAGTGAGTTTGATTTAACCATCTCAGGCGCATGCGCTGATAATTCGGTGACCCCTAATTTTGCACTATCCAGTATCGCTCTATCCTCGAACTTGGTCGCGCCATCCTCAGGTACCAATGGCTCGCTAGGCGTGACCTCAGTAGACATCACCTCGGGGGGAACCGCAACCGTAAGCCAGACCGTATCAGAGGTGGGCGCATTCTCAATCACTGCTACTCCCGGGAGTTATTTAGGAGAGAGTATCCCAGCGGCTACCTCATCAACCATAGGTCGATTCACACCGGACAGGTTCTTGATTTCAGACAACAGCCCTATGTTGGATGATGCTACCTGTGACTTTACCTATCAGGGTCAACAAGCGGCTTTCGCACCTGGGCTAGCACCCGAAATTACAGTCACAGCGGTCAACAGTAATGGTGCCACGACGGTTAATTATGGTGGGGACTTAGTCAGCAATAACGACTTTTGGAATTTTAATACTGCTGACTATTCGGGGCGAACCTATAGCAATCAGGCATCACCTTATCCCGGTGCGATTAGTGCCGCGCTTGATTCGGTCACTATCGCGGGTGAAGCCAACTATGATGGGGTCCATACAATCACCTTTGCCAATGATGCTATTACCCACAATAAAGCGGGAGTTACGCCTGAAACGACCAATGATGCGCCGTTTGATGCCCAGGTGCTCCTTACCTTAACCGCTGCCAGTCTAACCGATGCAGATAGCATTTTTTATGACCCTGATGGCAATGGAGTGGCCGATAGTTATGAATCGACAACCATCGATGGCACTAACATTCGTTGGGGCAGATGGAGTCTCGAGAATGGCTTTGGTTCAGAATTACAAGCGATATCGGTGAATCTCATTGCGCAATACTTTAATGGAACGCAATTTGTCACAGCGACAACCGATAATTGTACTGGTGCGGTGACCATTACTTTGAGCAATTACACCGATAACCTCTCGGTGGGGGAAACCACGGCGTCTCAGTCTGCCATTTCGTCGGGTATCATACCCATCAGTCTCTCTGCCCCCGGTGCTGGTAATACTGGTTCTGTAATTATCACCGTGACTACACCGGCTTGGTTAACCTATGACTATGATGGCGATGGCACAGCCGAGAATGCCCAAGCAAGTGCTACGTTTGGTATCTACGAGGGACGAAGACCCATTATACTTCGTCGTCAAACCTACTAGGGCTCGTCGACTTACTCGGTCTTGTAATGCTGGCTTAATATTTTATTGACAGTATCCAGCTCACTTTTGAACTGACTCTGATTGGAAATGATCACACACGCCTTAATGATGTCGACTGGCTGTGTTTTGAAGTGTGAATAAAACTTAAAGTCCGATTCTGACTCAACAATCTTTGCCAAAATTGACTCAGGTATGACTCCGTAATCTGCTCGTCTTCGGTGCACAAACTGGATCAATGATGACCAATTATCGAGTAATGCTACTTTTTCGGGATGGATGAATCGCTCGGTTGTAGCCTGCCTGACAGTGGCGCCATAATATTTGTCACGTTCGGTTTTAAGTTCAGCACCTATATCATTCTTTATCGAGTAAAAAAGCAGTATGGGTTCAAAGATATATGCAACTGAGTCTGCCGCATGCTCTTTAAGCTGAGGTATACCACAGGGTAAGCATCCAGCAACATCAACGTCACCCTGCATTAATCCACGTACCATTCTAGGAAGAGGTAATGGCTTTTCATCTAATGTGTAGTCTTGCCTGTCGGAGAAAATATGTTTTATTGCACCCGGACATACGCCACCATGTTGTCCATCAACATCCTCATAAAATGGTGGAAAGGGTGGATAAGCGACAGTAATTTCGGTTGGAGATTCTGATTTATCGGCGGCCTGAATAACACTCATGGTACTGATTACTAGGGTCAGTAAAGAAATAAATATCAAACTCATCAATCCATTGCTGCAAGTGTATTGACTATATTTAGCTTCCATTGTCGTTAGTATATTTAACTTCTGTAGGCTTAGACTATGATATTTCTGTATTGAATACCACATTTACCCACAATTTTGTCGTTTTATTGGTGATAGAAAAATCGTACCTACTCATCAAAGCTTTTGAATCTGAGCCTCATATTGAACAGTTATTTTGCGATCCTTGGATTAGTGCTAGTATTATTAATGAGCTCTAACTCGTGAGATAACAACTGAATGCCTCAAGCAAACCTTACCCGTGCCGATCGTGACTTCTTAGCCACCATTAATGATTTGGTTTGCAGTAATCCATTTAGTGCTAGTCGTGAAACGGCTGAACAAATCATGGCCCCTCATGCTGAAATTCCACTACCCGACCCGACCGATCCATCGCATGTATTTAACGAATTGAAGGTACCGCTTAAAGCGTTCATCAAGAGTTTGCATGACAGAGGCATTAAGCGCATTGACGACCTGCAAGATGAGGACCGCAAATTACTTGAGGTGGCCTATATTCATGAGATTTATCTCGATTACCTTGAGCCAATGGACGACTTGATCGAGCAGCAATTATCTGAGAAGACACGTGCGGTGAAGATTCCATTTGCTGACAAGCTTGTCACAGACCTAGAGCATTATGGCTTCACCACTGAGGATGCTTACATCGTGTTTGCCGTGCTGTATCAGATACGCCGTGCGTTTTATTTTATTACCGCTGAATTAGTGGGTGATTGTCCGTCCATGACACAACTTCGGTGTGATATATGGAACAATATCTTTACCCACGACATACGCATTTATCGTGATTATCTGTGGGATAAAATGGAAGATTTCTCAACCCTTGTGATTGGTGATACAGGTACTGGCAAGGGCTCAGCCGCGCGAGCGATTGGTAGCTCTGCCTTCATGCGCTTTAATCCAGAAACGAAATCATTCTCTCACGCACTCGATGATTTCTATTTGTTAATCAACTTGTCAGAATATCCTGAATCACTCATTGAATCGGCCTTGTTTGGTCACACCAAAGGCTCATTTACCGGTGCCGTCAGAGACCATGCCGGAATTTTTAAGCGTTGCATTCCTCACGGATCACTGTTTCTTGACGAAATTGGCGATGTCAGTCCCCCGGTTCAGGTGAAATTACTGAACGTGCTTCAAGATCGTCGTTTTTCACCCATCGGTAGCGATAAAGAGTATCGCTTTGAGGGCAGGGTGATCAGCGCGACGAGCAAGAACATTAAGGAGTTCCGTAAAGAAGGCAAAATACGTGAGGATTTGTTCTATCGACTGTCATCTGATGTGATCACGATGCCCTCATTGCAGCAGCGCATCCAAGAGAATCCAGATGAACTGCGACAGTTAGTATTCAGTCTAAGTAGTCGAATGTTGGGTAGTGAGGGCGATGATCTTACCGACTGGATTGTGGCTCGCCTTGATAAATCGCTGCCCGATAATTATAGCTGGCCCGGTAATGTGCGGGAATTAGAGCAGGCTATCAGACGTGTCTTGTTGAAGCATGAATATCGCGGAACTGAATTGGTCACAAACACCGATGCAATGCCCACGATGCAATCGATGAGTGCTTCTGGCTTAGATCATAAAGAATTACTATCAGTCTACTGTAATCAGCTCTATCAAATACATAAGACCTATGAGAAGGTAGCCGAGATCACCCAGCTGGACAGAAGAACCGTTAAAAAATATATCCAGATGAGCCATTAATGTACATAAAATGTACATTGCCATAAACAATTTATGACCATCAGGTTTTTTGGTTTCACCTCATAAATATCATCCAATAAAAAACCCCAATATAAACATATAGTTAGACAGATTAAAATTGTTGGCACAGTTCTCGCACTAGAGAGTTAAAATCATAAAATCTCATGGTGCAATTATGAATAAGGCAACTTTTAAATTATCCAAGCAAGCAGCAATACTTGTAGTCACACTAAGTCTTGTTGTTACGGGGTGTGCAAGTAAATCTCCGATAAATCAACTTAGCACAGAAGATGAGTTATCAATCGATTTGAAACAATCGAATTATGCAGAAAAACCAGTTTCTATTAGTAACGAAGAGTTAGGCAAAACGACAGCCGAGTTAGGAGGTGGTGGTGCCATGGCCGGAGCGGCAGCAGGACTCAGTTGTGGTGTCTATGCTCTAATATGTTCGCCGTTGGCGATGATTGTTGGTGGTGTCGTCGGTGGTGGTGTAGGACTTGTTGTAGGTGCCGCATCACAGTTGGATGAAACAACGCGTGACACCATATCAACTAAATTAACATCCGCTATTAGAATCCAACAGCTGGACGATGTTATATACACCAATATTAGAAACCGCTCGGGTAACGTATTCAGCGTAAAAGAGACGCTAGCACCTAATCATCTAACTCTGCATGTAACTAATATTCGCTTAAATAGTTACGATGAAGGTGTGTCGCTAGTAATCGTGCTACAGGCTCAGTTACAGTTTTTAGATGACAATGGACAGTTAGTGACTAAGGTCGATCACTTTATCTATGACAGTACCCCGATCAATACGAGCAGTTGGGTTATGGCGGATGAGACCTTTTATCAACAGCTATTTTCATCAGCGGCTTATCATCTCTCAGAGCAAATCGTTTCTAATCTACTGAAAGAAGACAAACCAACGCTCAAAGTTGCAAGTTTATAAATAATTACGGATTCAAGCGTTAGATCCAAGTATTGGCTTGCTCAAACAGACTATTCAATAATCAATTAATGGGGCAGATTTTTCTGTTAGGCATATGAATAAGATATTTTTTACACTGATAACTGTAGGAACAACATTAACATTGTCCGGATGCGCATTTGGGGGGTTATTGCCTCTTACTCTCGCTTCAATGACCGGACAAGATCGCGTAACGTTAGGCGATCAAGCAGAATATGCGAATATAATCGATTCAAAGATAATTCTTAGAGACACAGACGATTATCGTTGGACGTTAAGAAAACATACTAAAGGTAGATATTTTGTACAGAAAAAATATCCAGGTCTTGGTAGTACTGATGAAGTGTGTTCCCTCAATAACCAAGAAATACTGGTCACAGACATATTTGAAGATAGAATAAATGGTGGAATATTTTACAGTGCTGTTGTCACTTGTGATGGAATAAATGAGATAACAACAACTAGGAATTTTTGGTACGGTGATTTTTAGGAAGTTTCTCAATCCGTTTTGAGTGCGGATGTCAAACAAGACAATTAAGCGGACTGTCGTAGCTCTGGTTTGCTTCGCTCTGGTTTCTAAAGCAAACTCAGTGCGCATATCGAGCCGTTTGTCCACATGGAAGATTAGAGTATATTTTGAACCACAATGTAAAAAACATCGCCATATCAGTTATCACTATTCTCTCATTAGAATTGTTAGACTTTACTGCTATTTTATTTTGGACTGGTGGCCTTTTAGTTTTTCCTGCTATAGGGGTAATAATTCAAGCTAAGTATGCTACAGGTAACCTCTTAACTCGCTTAATTATTGCAATAACTCCATGGCTTTTATTATGCTCTATAGGTCTTATATGGGCGAGCCAAACAAGTCATGAAGGAATGCGAGATATGAACTTGTTTTATTTTCAAATGCCTCTGTATTCAGCGATATTTGGTTGTTTTCTCGTTGCACTTTGGACTTTGTTGTATAAAATAAAAAGACAGGTTCAGTTACAGCTTAGCCAACATTAATACGCCTCTTATGACGGCGTTTTATTTAAGGTCATCTAAATCAACAAAAGTTAACCCATGCGTTTTTATCCGCTCATATATCGACTTCACAAGGTGTTCGCAGTTTTGGTCGGAATACAGTTGTTACTTTGGGTCTCCAGTGGCGTATACATGACCGCTGTGCCACTTCCTTATGTACACGGTGATCATCTGCGTGATAAAGCGCCTCTGGCATCGATACCATCTGAAAGCCTGCCTGAAGTCGTCAGGCGATATACCGAGCAGAACACAATTGAGCCTATCCGGCAGATCATACTTTTCCAGCGTGATGGCGATATGGCTTATCAGCTAAAGGGCAACGACAAAACTGTGGTAATTGATGCCACTACAGGTACTTTGGTACCTGATGTCACTGAGCAGCGAGCCATTGAAATAGCACAGGCCTCTTACACTGGAGATGCAGCAGTCAGCTCGGCAGTGGCCATTACCTCCTATGAATCAACGCCAGAGATTAAAGGACGCGATCTGCCTATTTGGCAAGTTAATTTCTCCGATTGGGCCAATACCAGCCTGTATGTTTCAAATATTGAAGCGCGTGTAATTACAGCGCGATCGGATATATGGCGCGTGTTTGATTTTCTATGGATGCTGCACATCATGGATTACGATGAGCGTGATGATTTCAATAATCCGCTGGTTATTCTAATGGCTACGCTAGGATTATTCTTTGTCCTGAGTGGGGTAATTCTGGTTATCAAAGGATTCCAGCGTTCGGGAACCAAATTTATCAAGTAATCGCCTTATTCGATGGCATCAATTATCAACTTTTGATGTAACGATTGCACCGCTGAAATGACATCGGAATCAGCGACAATCAAGCAAAAATTATGGGTACTTGCCCCTTGCGTTACCATGCGCACGTTGATGTCTTTGATCGCATCAAATATGCGCGAACCGATTCCCGGGGTGCAGTGCAGGTGATTACCGACGATTGCCACCAAAGCCATATCTTTCTCAATTCGAACGGTTCCGAGTGCTTGTAATGCAGCCAGAAATTCATCACCGAAATCACCATCAGGATACTCAGATGCATCGATGGTGACAGCAATGGAAACTTCCGACGTGGTAATGGCATCGACACTGATATCATAGTGCTCGAAGACGGCAAAGATCTTCTCCAGAAAACCGGAAGCTGTCAGCATATCTGGGTTGCGAATGACAACCAGCCATTGATTCGAGCGGCTCGTCACAGCCCGTACAACCGGTCTTTCGGTTACTTCAGGAGTAATGGTGGTGCCGGGTAATTCTGGCTGAAAAGTAGAGCCAACAAAAACCGGAATAGAATGACGAACTGCGGGCATCAATGATGACGGATGAAGAATCTTGGCACCAAAGGTAGCCATTTCCGACGCTTCCTTAATACTAATGGCTGAAATACTCTTTGCATTACTACAAACACGAGGATCTGAAGATGCCATTCCGGGAACATCGGTCCAGATCTGTAATTCATCCGCACGTATTCCCTCAGCCACTAAAGCGGCTGAATAATCACTGCCGCCGCGCCCCAAGGTGGTTGTGACACCATCAGGTGAGCAGCCCATGAATCCCTGGCTAATGTAGAGTCCTTGACGATCAACGAATAGCTTCTCACAGGCGGAGTGGATCGCATCAATATCAGGTATGGCTTTACCGTGTTGACTATCGGTTTTCATAAAGTCTCTGGCATTTAACCAATAAACTGAACGGCTAAAGGTTTGCTCACAGATCACGGCAAAAATAGTCGAACTCAACATTTCACCGATGCTAAGAATCGCATCACTGGCCTGAGGAGAGCATGCCTTTATCAAGGTGCAACCCTTGACCAGGGTGTGTAATTCCTTGAGCAGATTACGTAACTCCAGAATTTGCTCATCCGGAGCACCGATAGCAGTCATCATTCCGGTATGACGTTCACTAATCTCGGCCAGAATCTTACTGGCACTATCAAAATCGCCACATTTGGCACACTCGGTTAGCTCGACCAGAAGATTAGTCGTGCCCGCTGTAGCAGATACCAGCACGATATTTGCACCGCGTAACTCTACGACTTTGGCACATTGCTTCATGCTTTCGGTGGTCGCCATCGATGTGCCACCAAACTTTGCAACAACCCAATTTGACATGTAAAGGTAGTTAGGAAGTGATTAATTCTGGCGCCATCATACGCGAATCGAGACAGATGTTGCAGTTAAAAGTCGATATTATTCAAAAAATTATTGATTGACTTAAGAGGAAGGATTGGTATCCTTGCCTGCCTTTAGTGAGACCCTGTAAAATAGGGCGTTTAAACGTATAAACTTTGGAATAAAAACATGCCGGTGATAACGCTTCCCGATGGCAGTAAAAGAGAATTTGCAGACGTTGTTTCCGTTATGCAAGTGGCAGAAGATATTGGGCCTGGACTTGCCAAGGCGACCATCGCTGGTCGAGTCAATGGTGAGCTTGTGGATGCCTGTGATCCCATCACCGATGACGCCGAACTGTCTATCATCACCAATCGCGATCAAGACGGCATTGATATTATACGTCACTCCTGTGCCCACCTGATGGGACATGCTCTGAAGCAGCTCTATCCTGATGTGAAAATGGCCATTGGGCCGGTCATTGAAGATGGCTTCTACTATGACATTGATCTTGACCATAGCATTAATGAGGAAGATCTGGCTAAGCTTGAAAAGCGCATGAAAGAACTTGCCGCGACGGGCTATCAGGTCATTAAAAAGGTGGTACCCGTTGAGGACGCTGCCGAAGTATTTAAGAGCCGTGGCGAAGAATATAAATTAGAGATTATCCGTGATGACATTCCAGCCGGCTCAAACGTCGGTTTGTATCACCATGAAGAATACATCGATATGTGTCGTGGCCCGCACGTGCCGAACATGTCGCATATTAAAGCCTTCAAGTTGACAAAGTTAGCAGGTGCCTATTGGCGCGGTAATTCCGACAATAAAATGCTGCAGCGCGTGTATGGAACAGCCTGGGCAAATAAGAAAGAGCTCAACGCCTACATCAAGCGCATCGAAGAAGCAGAAAAGCGTGACCACCGCAAAGTAGGTAAACAGTTGAACCTGTTCCATATTCAGGAAGATGCACCGGGCATGGTGTTCTGGCACCCTGATGGTTGGACTCTATTCAAGCAGGTTGAAACCTACATGCGCAATGTTTTGCGTGACAATGGTTATGGTGAGGTAAAAGCACCGATGATCATGGACAAGAGTTTGTGGCAAAAATCGGGACACTGGGACAAGTACCGCGAAGATATGTTTACCACGGCCTCTGAAAATAGAGACTATGCTGTGAAGCCGATGAACTGCCCGGGTCATGTACAAATCTTTAATCAGGGGTTGAAGTCTTACCGTGATTTGCCACTGCGCTTTGCTGAGTTTGGTTCTTGTCATCGTAATGAAGCCTCGGGTGCACTGCATGGCTTGATGCGTGTCAGAGCCTTTACCCAAGATGATGCCCACGTATTTTGTACCCATGGACAGATTCAAGAAGAAGTCACCAAGCTGATTGAGATGATCTTCAAGGTCTATAAAGATTTTGGCTTTGAAGACATTCGTATTAATTTATCCACTCGTCCTGAGAAGCGTGTGGGAAGTGATGAGATTTGGGATACCTCCGAGAAGGCACTAGCCGATGCCTTGGCTGCTAATGATATCGAGTATCAAATCTCACCGGGCGATGGCGCTTTCTATGGACCAAAGATTGATTTCTCATTGCGCGATGTACTAGGACGCATCTGGCAGTGCGGAACGGTGCAGCTCGATTTCTCCATGCCAGGACGTCTTGGCGCTGAATATGTTGCCGAGGATGGTAGCAAGCAAACGCCTGTCATGATCCACCGAGCAATCCTAGGTTCATTGGAGCGATTCATCGGAATCTTAATCGAGGAATATGCCGGAAAATTTCCTGCGTGGTTAGCCCCTGTTCAGGCCAGAATCATGAATATTACTGATAAACAGGCGCCATGGGCTGAAAAAGTGGCCAAAATACTAACAAATCAGGGATTTAGAGCAGATTTAGACTTGAGAAATGAGAAGATCGGCTATAAGATCCGCGAACATACGCTAATGCGTGTGCCATATCTGTTAGTTGTGGGCGATCGTGAAGTCGAAAATGAAGCAATTGCCGTGCGTACCAGAGATGGAAAAGACCTGGGTTCAATGAAGTTAGACCAGTTCGCAGAACTGCTATCTAACGAAGTCGATAGCCTGGGCAAAGTATGTGTAATAGACCAATTGGAGGAATAACCCATTAGTTTTGGTGGTAGAAGAGGCCAGTCACGCGACAATCGAATCAACGAAGATATCGATGCAAGAGAAGTCAGATTGATTGGTGTAGATGGTGAATCCGTCGGAGTCGTTCCAGTAGCGCAAGCGCTCGAAGCAGCTTATGACGTTGATTTAGATCTTGTTGAAATTTCTCCAAATGCTGAACCGCCTGTTTGTCGAATCATGGATTACGGCAAATACCTGTTCGAAAAGAGCAAGCAAAAGGCGGCTGCTAAGAAGAAGCAGAAGCAAATACACATTAAAGAAATTAAGTTTCGCCCAGGGACGGATATAGGAGACTATCAGGTAAAACTTCGCAACCTGAAGCGTTTCCTAAGCGATGGGGATAAGGCCAAGGTAACCATGCGGTTCCGTGGTCGAGAAATGGCCCACCAGGAGTTAGGTCGTGAATTACTCGAACGAGTCAAAGCAGACTTGGAAGAGTACGGAACGGTCGAGTCCTTTCCTAAGTTGGAAGGACGACAAATGGTGATGGTGATTGCCCCGCTTAAGAAGAAGTAAAACGACTTCTTCGCACACATCTTTCGGGATGTGTTTTTGACCAGACAATATCTGGTAGTAAACGTCTAATCCATTTAGGGTTAGAGACCAGACTTGTCATTACAATGCGAGTTTTTACTATGCCTAAGATGAAAACTGATCGGGGCGCTGCGAAGCGTTTCCAAAAAACTGGCTCGGGTGGCTTTAAGCGTAAGCAAGCCAACAAGCGCCATATCCTAACCAAGAAGACAACCAAGATGAAGCGTCATGCACGCGGCTGTGACATGGTCGCAGATGCCGATGTAGCGTCAGTTCGTCGTATGTTGCCATACAGCTAGGGGAGGATAGGACATGCCAAGAGTAAAACGTGGTGTAACGGCACATGCCCGTCACAAAAAAGTATTAAAGCAAGCCAAAGGTTATTACGGTGCTCGTAGCCGTGTTTATCGTGTTGCAAAACAAGCGGTAATCAAGGCGGGGCAATATGCCTACCGTGACCGTCGTCAGCGTAAGCGTCAATTCCGTGCATTATGGATTACGCGTATCAATGCGCAGGCACGAGAGTGCGGTTTGAGCTATAGCCGTTTCATCAACGGTCTGAAGAAAGCGTCTATCGAAATTGATCGTAAGATGCTTGCTGACCTGGCTGTATTTGACAAGCCTGCTTTTGCTGCGATTGCAGAACAAGCGAAGGCTGCACTGTCGAAGTAAGCTTATTCTGTAGATTCGTCTACAGATTTACATAAAAGACAGGGGATGGTCCTTCGTTGGTCCATCCCCTTATTTTTTTAGGGTATCAAACATGCAAGGTTTGGAAGAAATACAACAAGAAGCGATCGATGCCGTCAATGCATCTGAAGATCCCAAAGCACTGGATCAGATTCGCGTTGATTATTTAGGTAAAAAAGGTCGTCTGACTGAATTATTGAAGGGTCTTGGACAACTGTGTCCGGAAGAGCGCCCAAAAGCTGGTGCCGCGATTAATCAGGCCAAACAGGCGGTTCAGAAAGCGATTCATGCACGCTCAACTGACTTAGAGCAAATTGCACTCGAAGCTAAATTAGCATCAGAGTCTATCGATGTTACGCTCCCAGGTCGAGGTGAAGTATTGGGTGGTTTACATCCAGTGAGCCGCACGCTGAAACGCATCGAAGATTTCTTTGCAACGGTCGGTTTTAATGTTGAGACCGGTCCTGAGATTGAAGACGATTACCATAACTTTGAAGCATTGAATATTCCTCCGCACCATCCCGCGCGGGCAATGCACGATACCTTCTATTTTGGACCTGACCAATTGTTACGAACACAGACGTCAGATGTTCAGATTAGAACTATGGAACGGCGCGATCCGCCATTACGAATTATCGCACCTGGGCGCGTCTATCGATGTGATTCAGATATGACACATACACCAATGTTCCATCAGGTTGAAGGTCTGCTGGTCGATGAAACGGCCAGTTTCACTGATTTAAAAAGTATTCTGTATGATTTTCTGCATCACTTCTTTGAAACTGATTTTGATATTCGTTTCAGACCTTCCTATTTCCCATTCACTGAGCCGAGTGCGGAAGTCGATATTCAGATCGGTAACGACGGCCGTTGGTTAGAGGTGCTGGGTTGTGGAATGGTGCATCCCAACGTGCTTGAGAAAGTTGGCATTGATAGCGAGAAATACACCGGCTACGCCTTTGGTATGGGGGTAGAGAGATTAACCATGTTGCGTTATGGCGTGAAAGATTTGCGTATGTTCTTTGAAAATGACTTACGTTTCTTACGCCAATTTAACTAAGCCGAATGAGGTGAATTAATACAATGAAAGTAAGCGAACAATGGTTGAGAGAGTGGGTCAATCCAGCGGTTGATAGCGAGACTCTGTGTGAACAACTCACCATGGCCGGACTGGAAGTTGACGGCATGGAGCCAGCTGCACCTGAATTTAGTGGTGTGGTCATCGGTGAAGTATTAGAAGCAGTTCAGCATCCGAATGCGGACAAGCTGCGATTATGTACCGTTTCAACCGGCGAGAATGAACATCAGATTATCTGTGGCGCACCGAATGCTCGTGCGGGTATTAAGGTTGCCGTGGCCGAAGTAGGTGCTGTATTACCGGGTAATTTCAAGATTAAGCGTGCCAAGTTACGTGGCATTGAGTCTCTGGGTATGCTCTGCTCAGAGTCGGAGCTTGGTTTGTCGGAAGAGCATGATGGTATTCTAGAGCTCCCTGCGGACGCCCCATTAGGTCAAGATTTCCGTGATTATCTGAAGCTTGATGACCAATGCATAGAGGTCGACCTGACACCCAATCGCGGTGATTGTTTGGGCATTCGAGGAATTGCGCGCGAGATTGGAGTGATTA
>CAZLIR010000032.1:0-13224 GCA_964559635.1 uncultured Enterobacterales bacterium | reverse complement strand
TTTTTTTGCTTGATTGGTACCGGAGGGCGGACTTGAACCGCCACGCTATCACTAGCATCGGATTTTGAATCCGACGTGTCTACCAATTTCACCACTCCGGCATAGTGCTACTCTAGCGAGGAAGTGCATTATATAACGCCTTATTCTCATTGCAAGTGCTATTCTGTATGATGTGGCAATCAACATGGAAGAGACAACTAGGCATGTCGAGGATCCATTATCTTGGATAAAGATTTATTTAAGTTTCCATTTCAATCAGGCCCTGTCATCGCGAATCTTATATTTGCGCTGTTGTTTTGGTTTTTTCAGAGTATCGCTTCAGTCGCAGGTCCGTTCGGTGCCGCTGTAATACCGGCCTATGTCATATTAATCCTGCTCTACAGTCACTACGCCATTGATGTTGTACTTGCGGCAGGAAAAGGCAAAGCCTATGAAATGGTATTAAAATTCAGCGGCTTCCATCCACAGTACTTATTTTATTTTTTATCCCTTATCGCCCTGTGCGTGTTCTTTCATCTGTATCTCGAGATTTGGTTATCAACTGCGTTAATCTCATTAATCGTACCGGCCAGCATTGCGGCCATGGGGGTTGAGAAAAACTTCTTTCAGGCCATGAATCCTCTGGTTCAGTTGAGTTACATGCGACTGTATAAAATAACTATCCTGCTGCCAATTATGGGGATATGGCTGTTTGTTGCGCTACTGCAATATATGCCTGACATAATATGGAATGGTGTGCAGTACTTTATTTACCTATCGATCATACTCTGGGTTTTCTACATGGTGGGTGTCTTAGTCGTAACACAAGTCGTTGAGCATGATGAGGACCCATTGAGTACACCGGTAAAAGCCTTTGTTGAGGATACCGCACCGCCAGAGGAATCATTCACTCGATTAACTGACCAATGGCATCGTCTGAGTGAGGTGCGTGAGATGACCAAAGCCAGAGATTCAATTGCTCACTATATTCATGCCCAGGCTGATCAATCAGCCGCTGCTGAGCAAGTCATGACGGAACTTCTGGGCTGGCGCAGTACGCGACTTGCTTACCGGTTTTTACCAGACTATTTGATGCATATGGTCGATACCGGAAAATATGGCCTGATGTACAAACACTACCGGACGCTATGTGCAGAGCATGGCGCAATTAATGTGACGCATCCCGAGGTTAGAAGTAATCTGTATCAGTTTGCGGTTTCGATGGACGACGATGAATTCATCAAAATGCTGTCACCAGAGCAACCACAGTAACTTCAGAGCTCGATCCACTGACCTGCGATTAACGCTCGCTTAGATGCACCATCTTCAGCAAAGATCATGTGAACCTGCCCTTCCCGCTGTGGTATATCAAGCACTGACGGCTCAGAAACACTCACCACAGGCCAATCTGTGTGATTCATGATCTGACTGTGTTGTGCAATAAAATAGCTAAATCCTTGCCGTAATAATGCCAGATAAGTATCTTCAGTGAGGGTAATACTCCCCTCCACTTCATAACCTTTTGCGGGCAGTAATGTTTTACCTGTCATGTCGATCTCTGAGATACCAGACAGATTACTAATATCACCAATATCAGCTATTTCTGGCGAGTCGAAGAAGGCATCACTATTTATCGAGATATCGGCGCTAAATCGATCGGCGACGTTCACATTGATCAGTTTTAAATCCACCAATCCATCAGCATAGTTCATGGGGATCATGTCATAGGAAGCCGTACTCATTGAATCAAGCGCACCCGATGCGATACTGTTAATGCCATGAACAAGCATCATGAAATTCAACCATCGTGCAGTCTGTCTGGTGGGATCATCAGGTGAGAATCCGGATTCGATCAGTAACGTTGCTATCCCCTTGGCAGCAAAATTATCACCAAATGAACGATAGCTGTATGTGTCATCATAACGGCCAACGCAGCCACGGATTTCTGTCTGTATGAGTTCATTAAATAGTGCGCCCAGACGCATGGCACGGAGTCTCGACTCGTTGACTTCTTTGGCCTTGTTAAAGGCAGGAGCTAATAACGAGATGGTGGTCGGGTTAGATGAGCCTGTAACCGTGTAATAACGATTTTGATCATGCAGATTGAAACCATAATCTGGCTTAAATTCATCCGCTAAACGGTTTAATACCCGCCCTTCTGGTGACTGCAATGCTCTGGCATCACGATTAATATCTATACTCTGGGCGTTATGTCGCTGATGGCACTGCGCTCCATCCGGATTGACCATCGGCAATATCTGAATGGTCAGTTTATCTTGCCAAGTCTTAAACCACTCACTATCGGACTGAATAAAGTTCATCAGATCACACAAGGCAGCCGTCGCGGTAGGTTCATTACCATGCATCTGTGACCAAAGGAATAGTCGCGTAGGCCCCTGACCAATGAGGATTTTATGTAATGGACGACCTTGATATGAGGTTCCGACCTGTTCGACAGAGAATGGCTCAGTCAATTGGTCAATCAGTGGCGAGATATCATCATACTTTAGTGAGATTTTATCTAAACCGGACTGTTTAATCGTCTCATACTGTTGTTTTAAATCAGCCGTATCGACTGTCATGCAATGAACTCCCAGATGCCTATGCCAGCAATAATAAACAGAAAAACACCGCGCTCATAGCACCCACAGCATCCGCTGTTAAGCCTGCTGCTAGCGCGTGACGACTCTTAACGATGCCCACCGATCCGAAATAGACAGCAAGCACATAAAACGTCGTTTCAGATGAACCATACATGGTTGCACCAATTTTCGCCTGAATGGAGTCTGCCCCGTACTCATTGACCAGATCGGTCAGCAATCCTAATGATCCTGATCCCGATAATGGTCGCATAACTGCGAGTGGAAAGTTTTCCGCAGGGAATCCGAAAAAGCTCAGCACTGGAGCCAACCAGCCCAGTAGCACGTCTAATGCACCTGAGGCGCGAAACATACCAATTGCCACAAGTATCGCAACCAAGTATGGAATTATCCTTACCGCGATGGTGAAACCATCTTTGGCGCCCTCAACAAAGACTTCATAAACTTTGACCTTCTTTACTGCAAGACCATAGAACGGAATACCCACCAATAGGAGCGGAATGATGTACTTCGAGCCAGCGTTCAAACTGCCGATGATTGATTCAATCATGAGTCACTCTCCAGAGCGAAGCGCTTTCGCTTTTCGAGCCATTTCACCATTATAACTGCGGTTATGGTTGAACAGGTGGTGGCCAAAATAGTGGTCAGAAATATTTCACTCGCCGCCATCCCCATCAGAGCCACCACGGTGGCTGGTAGGATCAATTGCACACTCGAGGTATTAATAGCCAGAAACATCACCATAGCATTGGAGGCAGTGTCCTTGTTTGGGTTCAGTTGCTGTAGCTCTTCCATCGCTTTCAGACCAAGCGGCGTTGCAGCATTACCCAGACCGAGCATATTAGCGGACATATTCATGACAATAGAGCCCATGGCGGGGTGATCCGGTGGCACATCGGGAAACAATCGCACCGTAATCGGTTTAACAACCTTGGCAATCAGCGACATCAGTCCGGCCTTCTCGGCAATTTTCATGACACCAAGCCACAAGGCCATGATCCCGATTAAGCCGATTGCCAACTCAACAGCAACTTTAGCCATGTCGATAGCAGCCTGTGTCACAGCCTCAATGGTGCCATTCACAATGCCTGTAATCACAGCGATAAACATCATACCGAACCAAATATAATTCAACATCGTTGCTTCCTATTTACTTGCATACTCATTCTTAAGCGACCACCGCTTTGTGTATCTCAACCGATGCCGATTGTTCATCGGCCTTGACGGTGACCGTTTGGCCGATCGGTAAGGTTGCGATGTATTCCCCATGTCCCGCGGGGAAGTTACTAATAATCGGGAAATCATAATCCTGACAATTGCTAATGATAACCTCTTCAATCGATTGACCGAAGGGGATCTCAGTATCGGATATCTTACACATCTCACCAACAATAAGCCCTTTGATGTGTTCCAGTGAGCCACTGTTCTTGAGATGGTTCATCATACGGTCAATGGCATAGATTTTTTCATCCAAATCCTCAAGCAATAGAATTTTATCGCGGGTATCAATTTCAAAACGCGTTCCCAGTCGCTCAACAACTAAACACAGGTTACCACCGCATAACTTGCCCGATGCCATTCCTGATCGCAATGATTGTGCTAAACACCCGCTCGGCCCAGAAATACTGATGGGTAAGTCACCCTGAAGTAGCTGTTGCATATGAGTCATGGTGAAATCATTCGACTGCCTGGCAAAATTGATTAACATCGGACCATGAAACGTCACTAACCCGGTTCGCTCTGTAATAGTATTTAACAAACCAGTAATATCACTAAAACCAATGAAAATTTTGGCATGATTTGCAATCAGATCGTAATCCAACAAAGGCGCGACACGATTGCTTCCGTAACCACCTCGGGCACACAAAATTGCATCGATATCCGGATTAGCAAACATATCGTTAATATCCGCGGCACGCAGCTCAGGCGAGCCGGCAACAATCGAGGCATAGGATTTCACAGAATCACCCAACTTGATTTTATAGCCGTGCTGCTCGAGGTAATTAATACCAATGGCAAGGTCTGACTCATCAAGCCAATAGGATGGACACACAATGCCTATGGTTGCGCCGGGTAAGAGTGCTTTAGGTTTGACGATATCCACGTTGATTCGAATTTATTGTTGTTTAATCACCTAATCATACCCGACTGATTCTGATTGAGCGAATTGAATACTCAAGTTAGCTCATTTCGGTGGTATGATGAGATCCAATCAAGGTCCGCTTTACTGAGTCAGCGTGACAGATCAGAGGAATTGTAATGAATCAGGAACACACGATAACCCACCAAGCCCAAGAGGATGCCCGAAACGATCATATTCAGATCTACCTCAATGGTGACATTGTCGCGAAAGACGATGCGGTCGTCTCTGTCTATGACAGTGGCTTCATGTTGGGTGATGGCGTATGGGAGGGTATGCGACTATATCAGGGGAAGTGGGCTTTTCTCGATGAGCATATTGCGCGTCTGTTCGAGGGTGCCAAAGCCATTGATTTGGATATTGGTATGACACCAGCGCAGCTTGTTGATGCATTAGAGCTGACGCGACAAGCGAATGAGATGTATGACAATGTGCATGTTCGCATGATGGTAACGCGTGGGGTGAAAACTCGGCCATTTCAGCATCCTGCCCTTTCTCAGTCAGGCCCAACAGTGGTGATTTTGATGGAGCACTCTAAGCCAGTGTTTCATTCAGGTATTAAGCTCGCCACGGTTCCTCATATTCGCGGTTTACCCATGACACAGGATCCGAAACTAAACTCACACTCCAAACTAAACTGTATCCTCGGATTGATTGCCGCCGATAAAGCCGGCGCCGACGAGGCACTGATGTTGGATATCAATGGTTTTGTGAATACTACAAACGCCTGTAATTTTTTCATCGTGAAACAAGGCGAGGTATGGACCTCAACCGGTGACTATTGCATGAATGGCATCACCCGTAAGAAAGTCATACAGTTGTGTCGCGACAATGATATTCCTGTATTTGAAAAGAATTACTCACTTGTCGATACCTATTCTGCTGACGAGGCATTCTTGACCGGAACATTCGGTGCGCAAACCTCAGTCAGTGAAATTGATGGCCGAGTGATCGGCCATGGTACAACTGGTCCCATGACTGAGCGGATCAGGAAATTGTATAAACAATTAATTGAGATGCATTGTCAGTGAGCGAACCAGTCCGTATTGCCATGTGGTCTGGCCCGAGAAATCTCTCGACCGCCATGATGTATAGCTTTGCTCAACACTCCGATTGCGAGGTAATCGACGAGCCATTCTACCCTGCCTACTTGCATGACACAGGCCTAGACCATCCTTATGCTAAAGAGATCATTGCTAATGGTCCGATTTCTGCTGAAGCTGTCTGCGAAGCCCTATCAACCGGGATTGTTAACTCGCCCGTGCAATATCAAAAACATATCACCAAACATTTGTTGGCCGACTACCCGAGAGACTGGCTGGCATTAGTATGTAATATCTTTCTGATCCGTCACCCTGCTCGTGTCATCTGCTCCTATCACATCAAAGATGAGGATCCTGAGATTAGCGATATTGGCATTCTCGATCAGTGGCAAATCTATCAACGTGTTATCGAGCTGGGACAAACGCCAATTGTGGTCGATAGCTATGACATTCTGCGCAATCCTGAGCGAGAGTTACGCAGAATATGCGCGTTTGCAGGTATTGTGTTTCAAACATCTATGTTGAGTTGGCCTGCCGGACCTAAATCGTATGATGGTATTTGGGCTCCCCATTGGTACCACTCAGTTTGGCAGAGTGAAGGGTTTGCTCAACCACCAGGCGAATTACCCCAAGTCCCCGAACATCTTAATGCGTTATTACAGGAATCAATGCCTTATTATGAGCGACTTAAGGCATTAACTGTTACAGATTAGCCAGTCCCAAGACCCCTGAAACGAGTGCCGTGAAGGTGAGTAGGATAAAGTAGATTCCCCCTACAAAAATGAATTTAACTGTAGAGAGAAATTTACCTTGGGCATAAACTCTTTTTTGCTGTAAGAAGAGATTTATCGGCAACCAGATAATCAACAAAACAATGAGTAGGTCAAAGGATTTTGCTATATAGGAATCCGCACCGTATAGGCCCAAGACGTACTCTCCCATAGAATCTACACCGAATATCAGCAATAATATGAAGAAAATGAAACTGTGACTGTGCAGCGCGACGACCAGATGTTCCATGTAGTAACGCTTTTTGAAAATGTAAACTAACTTCAGAATTATCGCAAAAATAGGCAGTAGGAAGAACATCAACACAGGAAACACATCGAAGACTTCGAGCACGAATTCTTTCGGATCCTCTTCAATCATCTTAACTTTGTTCTTCAGCATCCACATGAAGTTATTCAGGTCTTGCGTTGTCTCAGCATCAAACAGATTATTGAATAGAACGGGGTTAGTTTCTGGATGCCAAACGGTACCATCATCAAAGGTGACCGACATATCATCTTTTGTTTCTGCATTAATTGACCGAATAGCGCTGCGCCCACGAATTTCAGTCAATTCTGTCTCGATTTGCTCGATTTCTTCCTCGGTGATCGGTGCGCCCATTTCCGCGGCTCGTCGGAGTTGGATCAGACGAGACTCCAAATTACGCTCTCGGACACTCTTCGCTTCACTCTCAGGTTCCGATTCACCGATTTCGACTAATTCATTGCCATCGTCATCGGTAACCACCACTCTGGATTTAACACCTGTGTCATTAACTTTGACAAAATCCGTATCCTCATCACTGAATCTGGCCACCATCGACAACATCAGGAAAAACACCAGACTTATCACGATGTACAGACGTAATGGGTTGATATAGCGCGCTCGGCGCCCAGCAATGTATTCAAGACTTAATTTGCCTGGCCGGAACATCAGTGGCATTAGCGTGCGAAAGATTTTCGAATCAAAATCGAAAGCTTCGTTGATCATGTCCCATAACACACGGGGAAAGAAACGAATAAAGTGGCGATCAGGCTGGCCACATTCATAACAATAGGCGCCTTTCAGAGGGGTATCGCAGTTCAGGCATGGTAAGCCTTGATCATGCTCTTCGGTCTCAGCCAGTGACATGTCGTCAAACATGCGCTCTTCCGCATCAATTGATGCCTTTTGTTCAGCCCGAACAGCCATGATTTCTTGCTGCTGCTCTTCGATTGCCTCATCAATGGCATCTTCGGTAATTAGCCAATCATCCTGAGCAGACGAGGGTTCTGCTGAAGCGGCGTTATCATCCGGCTTACTCACAGTATCGTCAGGTAGCTCTGGTTTATTATTATCTTTTTCTTCGGTCATAATCGTTTGTCGATAGCAGCACGACTATTATAGCCCATAATGTCGCATGCAGAATAAGTGCGCATTCTAAACTCACCTTCACAGGAATGCACTAATTCTATTAATTAGGCGCCTTTGCCGCTGTGCATCTGGTAGAATAGCGCTCTGCTAATTTACGGAACACTATAACATGCCAGAGAGTAGTAATGAGTATCCCGATGCGACTGCCTGGAGACGCTTGCTAGCCTTAATCTATGATGCCCTAATTGTGGTGGCCATTTTGATTTTTGCCGGCGCAATCGGCTTAGGCGTTGCTGTGGCCTTATATGGTGAACAAGCGGTAACTGAAGGCGGTGTGCTGAATGAGAATCCGGTGTATTTTGCCTGGTTACTGTTCTGCTGGTTCTACTATTACTTCTACTGCTGGTCGAAAACCGGCCAGACATTAGCCATGAAAACCTGGCGCATGCAACTCATCACCCTCGATGAGTCACCCATTGAAATGCATCAGGCATTAATTCGATTTTTCACCGGCTTCCTTGGCTTAGGGAACATCACTGCCCTGCTCCCTAGTCGCTGGACTCTGCATGACGCCCTATCAAAAACACGCGTCGTTGTATTACCCAAACAAGCCAAGCGTGATGAGGTTTAATTAAATAAATGATTATCAGTTTTACCCTCTGTCTTACACTGTTTCTTGGTATTGGGATCCTGTCAGCCTGGTTCAAAAAGAATACCCCCGAAGATTATTTACTGGCGAGTCGAAGTTTATCACCCTGGTTAGCTGGCTTATCGGCTGTAGCGACTACCAATAGTGGTTTCATGTTCACTGCCTGGATAGGTATGACATACAGTCTTGGCATCAGCTCTGTATGGTTTATGTTGGGACTCGGATTTGGCTCGTTCGTTGGCTTAAAAACCACCTCCGGGCCTATTCGTCGCGTCTCGGAAGAAGTCGATACCTATTCCTATGGTGGACTGATTAGCCGCTGGCAAGGTGTTGATATGCCGACCTTACGGCATGTTTTGGGGTGGATTGTTCTTATCTTCCTGTCAACCTATGCTGCGGCACAACTCACCGCATCAAGTAAGGCCATGCATGTACTGTTTGATTGGGATTTAAATACCGGTACCTTGCTCGGGTTTGTAGTAATCGTCGTCTACTGCTTCTCTGGTGGATTTCGTGCCTCAGTCTGGACTGATGTCGCCCAGTCAATCGTGATGATGGTTGCCATGATCATACTTGCCTATATCGCACTGACAGAGGTTGGTGGAATTGGCGGTCTTTATGACACCTTAAAGGCCAGTGATCCCGATCTTGTCTATTGGCTACCCCAACTTCAGTATGCTCCTCTGTTGTATATATTCGGTTGGTTTGTCGGTGGGATTGGCATAACCGGCCAGCCCCATATCATGGTGCGATTCATGGCAGTCAATTCGGAGCAAAATGCCCAGCGCTCATTGGCCTGGTATTTTAGTTTCTACTGCCTATTTTTCTTCGTCTCATGGTTAGTTGGTCTGGCAGCACGCGCCCTACTCCCTGAAGTCAGTAGCTTTGATGCCGAACTGGCTCTTCCCACAATAGCAGAATCACTCCTGCCGCAAATTTTAGTGGGTATTATTCTGGCTGGATTATTTGCTGCAGCTATATCCACCGCGGATTCTCTGGTGCTCTCCGCTTCAGCAGCCCTGTCCCGTGATATTCTCATGCGCCCATCAATGAGTATGTGGGTCACAAAAGGTAGTACGGTTCTGATCTCGCTACTTGTGCTTGGGATTTCTCTTTGGGGGAACAAGAGTGTGTTGCTTTTGGTAGCATTGGCATGGTCAATTCTGGCCACAGCCATCACGCCATTGCTCTATATCCACATATTCAAAAAGCCATTGAGTGAAATACAGGCTCTGACAATGATGGTAGTCGGTGCAATGGTCGCTATCTGGTGGTTCTGGTCAGGCATCGATGGCTTGATTTGGCCTTCTTTCCCCGGCTTTGCTGCAGTGTTGGTGCTATTTATTATTTTCAGCTTTGTGAACAGCCGCCGAGCGAAGTAGCCGCTAGCGGGCACGTTGCATTAGGAAGACAGTAATCCCAGCAAATACAAACACGGGAAGTGATGCGGCTAAGAAGGGTGGCATCTGATACACCAAACTCACGGGCCCAAAAATATTACTGAGCATATTAAATGCAAAGCCCACTACCAGACCCAGCACGATGCGCGCGCCAATCGGCGTCGACCGCAGAGGTCCCGAGATAAATGACAGCGCCATAAACATCATCACAGCAACTGCAAATGGCTGCATAATCTTCTTCCAAAAAGCTAGTTCATATCGGGTTGCGTTGAGTTCATTCTCTTTCAGGTAATTACTGTATTCGCCTAAACCAACCAGGTTCAAATCTTCGGGCTTTAGACTAACAATTCCCAAAGTTTCCGGTGTCAGTTCAGTATCCCAGTTCATGACATCAGCACTGGTACTGTTAATTTGTGTTTCCGTCACGAAGGTCTGCTCAACGTTTTTCATCACCCATTCATTATTGCTGTCAAAACCAACGGACTGGGCATAAATCATGGCTACCAGTTGCTGATCCTGAAACTGAAAACGTGTCACGCCCTCGAGTTGGCCATCAGGTAAAATCACGCGGATATGAACATAGTTGCGCCCATCACGAACCCACACTCCCCGCTCGGATTTAACCAGATTTCCGCCTGAGATAGCCATTGTTTTCATTTGTCGTCCAAGCTGAGAACTCTTCGGAGAAATAGCCTCGCCGATAAAAATAACAATGAACATGAGGGCTAAGGTTCCCATAAGCACTGAACGACTGATCTGCCCCAGACTAAGGCCTGCAGAGCGCATGACCACCAGCTCTGATTGCGAGGCAAGTCGGCCCATACCAATCAAACCACCGATGAGTGCCGCGACAGGAAAGAAATCATAGATATTCGCAGGGATTTGCAGCACCACAAAGAAGATTGAATCAACAAGCTCATAATCACCCTTACCGATATCGCCACTATCATCGATAAAGGCAAATAAGGTGCGTAATAGAATAACCGCAATGAGCACTAATAAAGAGTGCTTGATCACAACACCTGCAATGTATCGGTCGAGCACCTTCATGAGGGTGCTACCTCTTGTTTAGGCTTATTCTTTTTCAGCCAACGCCAGTTCGTGAATTCGCTGTAGCCATATGCGAACATGAGTATGTGCACCCACCAGGTACCAATCATAGGACTCAGCTTGCCATCCTCCATGCTAGAGCGCATGGTGATCAGCAGTGCGACATAACACAGATAGACCAGTAAACTTGGCACCAATCGGCCAAATTTACCCTGTCTGGGGTTCACCTTCGATAATGGGATAGCCACCAGTAACAGAATTAAAACTGAGATGGGTGCTGACAATCGCCACTGTAATTCACCTTGATGTGCTGTGGTAGGTTCATTAAACAAAGTCAGTGTATCTACCGCCTTGAGTTTAGTCTTGCGAACCTGATCAGCTTTGGTCTCGATTGTCATGAAATAACGTTCAAAATCCAGCATCTGGAATTTTTTCACACCCGGATTGCCACCATACTGATGACCATTTTCGAGCACTAAATAATTTCCCCGATTCGGATCATTCAAAAAATGACCTTGCTCGGCAAAGATAATTGAAAAGGCCTGCTCGGCCTGGTTCTCTTGAGCAAAGAAAATGCGCTCCAATTGATCATGCTCTGGCATGCGCTCGACATAGATAATGGTTTTGCCATCGGCCGACTGCTGAAAGCGTCCCTCACGCAGTAAACTCAGATCGCCCTTCTGTTGTTGCTCAAGGATCATTTTTTGCTGGGCAGCCACCGCAGCGGGAACCTGGAACAGTGTCAAATAACCAGAAATTAGCGCAACGATGAGTCCCAAGGGCAAAAATGTTTTATACAGTTGCCGTTGCGAAAAACCGGTCGCACCAAGGATGGTCATTTCATGATTTGCGTACAAATTACCGAGCGCGATTAATAAGCCAATAAAAAACGATAATGGCAGTAGATAACTGATAAAAACCGGCAGTTGGAATAACAACAGCGCGAGCACCAAATCACTGCCGATATTGCCTTGCGCGGCATCTCCGAGATACAAAACAAAACGTTGCCCCATGAACAGGGCGATGAGAACTGATAACACTAACAGTGATGATTTCAGTACTTCTCGGTTGAGATATTTGCTAATAATCACGTTTTATAATTCTTTCTGTCAGAAATCGCTGATTCTTAGCAAAATAATCCAAGAAACAACAACATATTCTAGTCGTTATGCGGTGATATGAGATAGAATACACACCTTAAAATCGTTGTTAATTTATAGACTTAGCAACCATTCAAAATCAAAGTATACCTAATTTGACTCTTCAACGTCAGATTAGTTTAACTCAATAACAACAATATAATTTTAGGACTATCTATGGAATATAACGTCAAGAGCGGTAATCCCGAGAAACAACGTTCCGCCTGCATTGTCGTCGGTGTACATGAACCTCGTAAATTAACCGGGGCTGCTGAGCAGTTAGACGAAGTCAGTGATGGCTTTATCAGTAATATTCTGCGTCGCGGAGACTTAGAAGGTAAAGTCGGTCAAGTACTGTTACTGCATAATGTTCCAAATACATTATCAGATCGGGTATTGCTTATTGGTTGCGGAAAAGAGCGTGAACTAGGTGATCAGCAGTACCACAAAATAATCGCCAAAACGATCACAACTCTAAACGACACAGGTTCTATGGAGGCCGTCTGTTTCCTGACTGAATTAAATGTTAAGGGTCGTGACAGTCAGTGGAAAGTGAAGCATGCCGTCGAGGCGGCTGAGGAATGCCTGTATCGTTTTGATGAATTAAAAAGCGAGGCGCCCGCTGAACGACGACCTCTACGCAAAATCACCTTCACCGTCCCGACGCGAAAAGAGCTAACCGAAGGAGAAACAGCACTTACACAAGGTATTTGTGTTGCCAGTGGTGTTAAGAAGGCACGCGATCTGGGTAACCTACCCGGTAATATTTGTCATCCAACCTATTTGGCTGAGCAAGCTGAAGCGCTTGCAGAGCAGCATGATAAATTGTCCTTTGACGTGATCGATGAAGCTGAAATGGAAGAAATGGGCATGGGCTCATTTATGTCTGTATCCAAGGGCAGTGATCAACCGGGTAAGATGATTGTTTTGAATTATCAGGGTGCTGGTAATGACTCTAAACCGATTGTACTGGTTGGCAAGGGCATCACTTTTGATACAGGTGGTATTTCATTGAAGCCGGGTGCTGCCATGGACGAGATGAAGTTCGATATGGGTGGTGCTGCCTCTGTATTTGGCGCCACAAAGGCGATTGTTGAAATGGA
>CAZLIR010000031.1:0-13260 GCA_964559635.1 uncultured Enterobacterales bacterium | reverse complement strand
GATCTCCGGATTGATACCGAGCGCACAATCAACCAAATCATCAAGCTCCTGGTAGATTAACCAGTCTGCTCCGATTTTCTCCTGAATTTCCTCAACTGTTCTGCCGTGGGCTATCAGTTCACTCGCCGATGGCATATCGATACCGTACACATTCGGGTATCTGACCGGGGGTGAGGCTGAAGCAAAATATACGTTCTTGGCACCGGCATCTCGGGCCATTTCAATGATTTGCTCACTGGTGGTACCCCGAACAATTGAGTCATCCACTAATAATACGTTTTTATCCTTAAACTCTAAACCAATGGCGTTGAGTTTCTGCCGAACCGATTTTTTCCGCATCTGCTGACCCGGCATGATAAAGGTGCGTCCGATGTAGCGATTCTTTACGAACCCGTGACGCATCTTCTTACCGAGAATATGCGCCATTGCCACGGCTGAAGTCAGAGATGAATCAGGTATGGGTATGACCACGTCGATGTCATGATCAGGACGATCGCGAAGAATCTTCTCGGCCAACTTCTCGCCCATTCGCAATCTGGCCTTGTAGACAGAAATTTTATCAATAATGGAATCTGGCCGGGCAAAATAAACATACTCAAAAATACAGGGGTGGTAGCTGGGGTTGTGAGCACATTGACGCGAAAACACTTCCCCTTCAAAGGTAATATAAACGGCTTCGCCCGGTGCAATGTCTCGCATTACCTCAAATTCCAGTGTATCCAGTGCAACACTCTCCGAGGCAACCATGTACTCATAACCATCAGCGGTTTTACGACGACCGAGAATCGCTGGTCGGATGCCGTGGGGATCACGAAAACAGACCATACCGTGATTATTGATTAATGCGATTGCAGCATATGCCCCGCGACAACGTTGATGAACAGCGGCTACCGCATTGAAAATATCATCCGCCTCCAAACGCAAATGATTACACAGCGATAACTCATGGGCGAAGATATTTAATAACACCTCCGAGTCAGATGAGGTATTGATATGACGTCGATCGGTACGGAATAACTGCTGAGTTAGCTCATCGGCATTGGTCAGATTGCCATTATGGGCTAGTGTGATGCCATAGGGTGAATTAACATAAATCGGTTGTGATTCTGCACGACTGGAACTACCCGCAGTTGGATAGCGAACATGCCCTATTCCAGATAGTCCCTGTAAACGCATCATATGCGTTGTGGAGAATACATCTCTGACCAGACCATTTGATTTTCTGAGTGATAATGCACCATTGTTGTAGGTAACAATGCCTGCGGCATCTTGACCGCGGTGCTGGAGGACGGTTAGCGCATCATAGATTCGCTGATTAACGGGCTCAGTACCAACGATTCCGACTATGCCACACATCGGATGATCCCAGATATTATAATTATTCTAGATAACATAAAGGCCTTATCATAAGTTCGAGATTACGCGAATTTATGTCATTTACCTGTTGGACTTGGATGCTGGCTAGTATATAGCATCTTGCAATTAAGCCCTAGTACAAAATTTGTTTTGCGAGACGATTTAATTGATTAACCAAACTCAGTGACAGGTGCACTAACCCTGAGAGTGTTTCAGGGGATCATAAGTGACAATAATGGGGTTCACATTGGCCAGTTTTTTAATCGCTGTGACCGCTTGTTCGGCTTCAGAGCGCTCAAGATAAGGCCCGGAAAACACGCGGAAAATAGTTTTGCCATTCGACTCCCCTGACTTGTAATAGGCCCGATGTGAGGCCTTCTGCAGGGTTGTTACCAAACGACTGGCATTATCTCGTGAACTAAAACTCCCCAGCTGCACCAGATGCCCCTTGTTGGCATACACAGGCCGATTACTTCGCTCAGGTGTCGGGACCGGCTTAATGATGCTATCTTTCGATTTGCTGGTCGGCTTTGGCGTTTGCTCGGCAGGGCTAGTCTCGGTTTGAGTGACCGACTTGTCAGCATTTATCTCTTCTGCGGGTATGGTGAGTGACGTTGAGTCTGATGCGTCAGGATCCTCTTGGGTTGCGCTATCAGCAATATCTGCGGTCTTCTTATTATCATCGATATTGATCAAGATAATTTCACCTGATTTTGGCTTATCAGGAATCGTCGATTCAATGATCTGATTCTTTTTCTTGCCGTCCAATATCAGCGGCAGAAATATCACTGCTAAGGAGACCAATACCACGGCTCCTGCTACTCGATTTCGTATATTCGGTTCTGCTGACATTACAAATTAGCCTGTTCGATTATCGGCCCTACCGTTAAAAAAGAACCAATGATAATAATTGAGTCATCCGATGGATTTACATCACATGACACCGCATCATAAGCCTCAATAGGTGAAGAATAACATGATATATCGCTCAGCGAAATTCCCTGCGCTTCAGCAACCGTACTCAGCTGTCTTGCAGCAGCCGCTCGGGGTGAATCCAAATCACAAAAATGCCAGTGCATAACCGAGTTTTTAAGTATCCTAATAACTTCAGAGAGATTTTTGTCGTGCATCATGCCAATGATGGCATGGATATTTTGTACATGCCGTTGCTGTAGCTGAGTAACCAGATGATTAACCGCTTGTGGATTATGTGCCACATCCAGTATGGTCAGCGGCGATTGGCATAGAACCTGATAACGACCTTTCAATTGCAGATTTTGATTCGCGCTATCGACCACAGAAGTTGAGAGCCTATCAGCGAATAACTGATGGAAAGCGACGAGTCCGGCAGCGGCATTCGATTGTGGCTGAATCTGCGCTGGGAGCTTATATTGCTCTGAAAAAGTGACGGTTCCATCAACAAATTGGTAATCAATGCCAGCCTGAATGAGCGCTTTACAACGCATGTCAGTAATACATGCTACTGGGATGGTATTATCAGCGAGAACCGCAGTGGTTTGTTGCTTCACAACACCTAATTTTTCTCTGGCTATCGCGGCTAGACTGTTGCCAAGATACTCCTGATGATCAAAATCAATGGTTGTTATCACCGCCACATCAGCATCAACAATATTGGTTGAGTCAAGTCTACCACCCAGGCCGACCTCCAATATCAATAGGTCGGGTTTGAGCTTGTCAGCCCAATAAAGAGCGCTCAGTGTGCTGATTTCGAAAAATGTCAGTGTTATGTCTGTAGCAGCCTGCTCAATGGCGCGAAACGACTCAATGTGCTGCTGCTCTGTTAGCCACTGGTTATCATAGGTCAGACGCTCACGATACGAGTACAGATGAGGTGAGGTAAAGGCGAGTGCTTTGATACCGCTTGCGCGAGCCAAGGCATCGATATAAGCCACGGTAGAACCTTTACCGTTTGTTCCAGCAACCGTAATAACGGGGCATTGGATACCTGTCGGGAGCAAATGCTCAAAGACTGTGCGTACCCTATCAAGGCTCAGGTCAATTTCTTGCGGATGGTGATTGGCAATGCGATCCAGCCAATCAGAGAGCGTCCGGGCCATGAGTGCTCGACTTAGCCAGCCGGTTGCGCCATGAGCTTTCTGAGAATGGATGACAGGGTGTTTTTCAGCTCTAAGCGCGACACGATCATATCAATGGCACCATGCTCAAGTAGGAACTCTGAGCGTTGGAAACCTTCTGGTAATTTCTCACGCACGGTCTGTTCAATCACTCTCGGACCAGCGAAACCAATTAGGGCGTTGGGTTCACCAATATTCACATCACCCAACATAGCTAACGAAGCACTCACCCCGCCCATGGTTGGATCTGTCAGGACTGAGATGAAAGGCAGACCTTTATTAGACATCTTTGCCAGAGCAGCACTGGTTTTTGCCATTTGCATAAGTGAGAAAAGCGCTTCTTGCATTCGCGCACCACCACTGGCGGAGAAACAAATCAACGGCGAATTTTGCTCGATTGCGTGATTTACTGCGCGCACGAACTTCTCACCCACGACAGATGCCATTGAACCACCCATAAAACGGAACTCAAAGGCGACTGCGACCACTTTTTGGCCTGACAAATCACCAGACATAACAACCAAGGCGTCTTTCTCATCGGTCAGCTTTTGTGCCGCTGAAAGACGATCTTTATAGCGCTTACTGTCTTTAAACTTCAGATGAGCACCAGGCTCTATGTCATTGGCCAATTCCGTCATTGTATCGGCATCTAACAGCGCCAACAGACGTTTTCTGGCGCCAATGCGCATGTGGTTACCACACTTGGGACAAACCTCTAAATTGCGCTCGAGTTCAGCACGATACAACATGGCATCACAGGCATTACACTTGGTCCATAAACCTTCGGGTACGGAATTTCGTTTATTGCCACTAGTGCCTTTATTCTTAGGAATTATGCGGTCTAGCCAGTTCATGCTTTTTCCTCGTGTCCTGTCACATCATCAGGAGTATTGCGTAGGTGCGCTATTCTAACAGCATGATCCGCAGGTTAAAACTACTAAGATTTAAAAATCTGTCGCCAGATACAAGGGGTATCTTATGCTTTTCTGAAGGCCATACTGCTCCGGATATCGCACTCGAGCTAAAAATAGCCCATTTGCTGGTGCTGTCACCCCTGCCTGAGTTCTATCCTCACTGGCAAGTAGCTCTGCTATCCATGAGATTTCCTGAATACCCTTCCCCACATCAATCAGGCTGCCGACAATGTTACGCACCATATGATGTAGAAAAGCATTCGCGGTAATCTCAACCACCACCAGGTCAGAGCAGCGTTTGACAGAAATAGCCGTCATGTTGCGATGCACTGATACTGACTGACAATGTGCCGAGCGAAAAGCACTGAAGTTCTGCTCGCCCAGAAGTGCCTGTGCAGCATCGTGCATTGCTTCTGTGTTCAGTGTTTGCGCGACCCAGGTGGTTTGTTGTGCAAGGGGTGAACGTGGAATGGCATGGTTGTGTATAAGATACACATAGGTTCTATCCATTGCGGTTCTGCGGGCATCAAATGCAGCATCAATGGGACTCGCGTGAAATATAGAGATATCATCCGGTAAAAGCGTATTACCTCCCATAAGCCAGGCTTTCAAGGGACGTTCATTAGTCATATCAAAGTGTACATATTGGCTGGTCGCATGAACACCACGATCAGTTCGACCGGCACAGGTAACTGAGACAGGCTCATCAGCAATCTCGGACAGAACTTTTTCAAGTGTTCCTTGAATGGATTGAACGTTGGATTGTCGTTGCCAGCCATGATAATGGGAGCCAAGATATTCGACTCCCAGTACCATGCGGTAAGGATTAGTTTTCAATAGAATCTAGTAGCGTTTGCGCTTGCTCTTTTTGCTTTGCATCGCCAGTTGTGAGTACTTCTTCGATAATTTCGCGGGCTCCCTCGTAGTCTCCCATTTCGATATAGGCACTCGCTAAGTCTAGCTGCGTATCAATATCACTGTCTGAGTCAGCGTCTGCCTCTTCTGCATCGGGCTCTTCAGTATCTGACGACTCCTCAGCATCGGGCTCTTCTGCATCGGGCTCTTCTGCATCGGGCTCTTCTGCTTCAGGCGCTTCATCAATAGTGATCCCGGCGTCCATATCAAGGTCGACCTCACCAAGTTCGTCAATAATGTCACTCGCATCAGCATCATCAATATCGCCAAACACATCTTCAGCAGAAGGGAGATCTTCTGCATCTAATTCGTCACTCAGTTCGTCAATTTCAGCCGCTTCAGGAGCTGTTGCCTCCTTATTGTAGTACTCACCGTTAGGCCAGGTAGAAGTGTAAACCTCTTCAACCATCTGCGATAACTCTGAGTCAGACTGAATAAGTGGTGCAACATCATCCATGTGTGCTTCGAAACTGGCCATTGAGTCCATTTCTGAATAGCATTCAAGCAGCTTGGCGTGCAAGTCAGCACGGTCAGGCTCTCTGGTCAGAGCTCGCTTGAGCAAATCCTCAGCCTGATCGAATTTACCATACGCCATATAAATATCGGCCTCTCCGACTGGATCGGCGGATTCTTCCATGGCCATGTCATCTGCGGTGTATGAATCAGAATCATCGGCAAGTACTTCATCAGCTGTGTCAGGTAAATCTTCAGCGCGGAATGCATTGCTTTGCGACTTCGGTGCATTGTCAGGAACGCTGCGCTCTATGGCATCTTGATAACTCAGGTCATCCTTGCCTCTGAAGCGCATGATTAATGCTATGACAATAATAATCACACCGAGGATAATCAAATAAAGGTTATAAGCACCATCCAGTAACTGATCGACAAAGCCCTTTTCAGGCATTGGACTTGGCTGTGCAGGCGTTGGTTGTGTTGCCTGCTCTGTTTGCTCGGGAGTGTTATCTGCTGGAGTTGGCGTTTGGGTTGCTGTGGTGTCACTAGCCGCTGTGTCTGTAGTGGTGGTGTTCTGCGCAGTCTGATCGCTATCACTCGTGGTATTTTGTAGTTGCGCTAATTGTTCGTTCTTGAGTTCTAGCAAGCGCTCAAGTTGTTCAATGCGCTCTTCCTGACTACGTTTCTCATCCTCAAGCTCTTGATTCTGCTGCTTAAGAACCAGATTTTCCTCTTCAGAGATAGCCGCATTGCTTCCACCCGTGCCACTGTCAGACTGTTGCTCTGTCGCCAGTGACAGACGACCACTCTGGCTTGTGTTGCTTGTGGTTGTGGAACGAGATTGTGAATTGGCTGGGCTCGTATCAACGACTGAGCGATTGATATCCCTGCCCTCACGCCAAGCTAACTCATGCTCTCTGATCAGACGTAATGCTTCGCGCTGACTGACTTGATCGAACTCTCCCTCAGTGGGTATCCGTAGTTCTGCACCACGCTTTAAACGGTTGATATTGCCACCCATAAATGCCTGAGGGTTTTCTTCATATAGGGCAACCATGGCTCTTTGCACGCTCACAGCGCGTCCAGGTCTAACTTTAGAGGCAATACCCCACAAGGTGTCGTTTGATGTGGTAGGCCCATAGATGTCACCGTCGTACTGAGGCCGTGGTGCCGGGGCAGCTGGTCTGGACGGTCTTGTCTCTGTTCGAGAAGTCGTCGCTTGAGTCGGCTGTTGCACTTGTGCAACGGAGGTTGTAGGTGTCTCATCAAATATTGGCGGATCGAGCAACAGGGTATATTCGCGCAGCAGTTTACCATTCGGCCACTCAATACTGACTAAGAAATTCAGGAAAGGCTCTTTTACGGCATCTTCTGTTGTGATGCGTATAACCATTCGACCATTGCCCGTCGATACCGTCTCGAATTGGATGCGCGTCAGAAAATAAAGTCTTTCAATGCCTGACCGATCAAAGTCAGATTTTGTGCCTAACATGGCTATGATTTGATCAGCTGTTTCACCGCGGACAGATAGCAGTGTTATCTCAGCATCGAGTGGTTCGTTTAGGTTTGAGTTTAGCTTAATTTCGCCCAGACCGAGCGCTAAATGGGTCGGGGCATAGAGAAATACACCCAATAACATTAAGATGAGTGACTTGCGAATCATCTAATAATTCCTTTGCTGGTATTCGGTTTTTAGTTTTTTCAACTACTTAGCAAAGATAGTTAGTAATGTTTGCCAAGGTCTTTTCATTGTTTACAACTATAGTCTAGTCAAACCATTTTATAAATAGTTTTCAATCAATTTTTCCGCTATTTGAATACTATTTAAGGCAGCCCCTTTACGGATGTTATCCGAAACAACCCAAAGGTTCAGTGACTGATCAGAATCCAAACCGCGACGAATGCGACTGACAAACACCGGATCTGTGCCAGTGCCATCAACAGCCGCTGACGCATAGGTCATCTCTTGATCGTCATGAATTACCTCGACACCATCCGCCTGTTTAAGGTACTTGATTACATCATCCAGCTCAAATGGTTTATTTGTCTTCACGTGTACTGCCTCGGAATGACCATAAAATACCGGTACGCGCACCGCAGTTGGATTTACCTTTATTGAATCATCATTAAAGATTTTCTGGGTCTCCCAGACCATTTTCATCTCTTCTTTGGTGTAACCATTGTCTTGAAGTACGTCAATATGAGGGATAACGTTAAACGCAATTTGCCTAGAATATACATTAGCTTCTATATCTAAACCATTGAGGAGCTTGGATGTTTGCCCTGCCAACTCATTTAATCCTGCCTTGCCACTGCCTGATACTGACTGATAGGTAGCGACATTGATTGTATCAATACCATAATGGTCATAAATGGGTTTCAGCGCGACCAGCATTTGAATGGTAGAGCAGTTTGGATTGGCAATAATACCGGTATTTTTATAATCGGCTATCGCAGCCTCGTTCACCTCAGGAACAACCAATGGAATATTATCGTGATAACGGAATTCAGAGGTGTTATCAATCACCACACAGCCTGCCTCAGCCGCTTTGGGTGCGTAAATTTTAGAAATGGCTCCACCGGCACTGAATAAACCAATTTCAGCCTGAGTAAAATCAAAGGTTTCCAGGTTTTGAACCCGGCATGATTTACCCTTGAATAGAATCACCTCGCCTGCTGAGCGGCTAGACGCCAAGGGATATAAATTCTCAACAGGAAAGTCCCGTTCCTCTAAAATTTCAATTAATGATTGCCCGACTGCCCCTGTGGCACCGACTATGGCAACATTGTATTTCTTACTCATTTTACTTAACTACCTGATTTAATTGCATTTAAATTCTTTATAACTGCCTGTCCCATCTCTTCAGTGCCCAGTACAGTATCACCCGCTTTCGCGATATCAACCGTTCTATAACCGGCATTTAGGGTATTTATTACAGCCTGCTCTAATCTGTCTGCGGCGGCGGATTCAGATAAGGAATAACGCAACAGCATGGCGACTGAAAGGATCGTGGCCAATGGATTGGCTTTATTCTGCCCAGCAATGTCCGGGGCAGAACCATGAACCGGCTCATACATGCCTACCCCACTGGAATTCAGAGAGGCTGAAGGCAGCATTCCGATCGAACCCGTTAACATGGCTGCAGTATCGGATAAAATATCGCCGAACATATTACCCGTTAAAATCACATCAAATTGCTTTGGCTCTCTAACCAATTGCATTGCGGCGTTATCGACATACATGTGTGACAGCTCGACATCGGGATACTCACGAGCGATATCGGTGACTATCTCACGCCATAACTCCGTCACTTCCAGAACATTAGCCTTATCAACTGAGCACAATTTACCATTTCTCATCTGCGCGCTTTGAAACGCCACATGTGCGATACGACGAATCTCATCTTCGTTGTAGACATAGGTGTTGTAGCCATATCTTCGACCACTATCATCCGTTGCCACGCCCCTGGGCTGTCCAAAGTATATTCCACCGGTCAGTTCTCGTACGATCAGTATATCGAGATCAGCGACTAACTCAGGTTTAAGCGATGAGGCATCCGCGAGAGGTTTGTGTAAGATGGCCGGGCGTAAATTCGCGAATAAATCCAACTCTTTTCTTAAGCTTAACAGTGCCTTCTCTGGGCGAACACTGATGTCCAGTGATTCCCACTGGGTACCGCCAACAGCGCCAAGCAGTATGGCATCAGCCTGTTTAGCCTCATGCAATACCGCCTCGGTGAGAGGCGTGCCATGCATGTCATACGATGTCCCACCAACCGCGGCTTCAGAAATGTTGATATCAAGCCCTTCATTAGTCGCAAGTTGCTGTAAAACTTCTTTAGCCACAGCACAGATCTCATGACCAATGCCATCACCCGGTAAAATTAGAATATTCTTAGACATTTAACTATTTCTCCGCATACGACGATAAGACGCTGGCAATGAGGCCACGATGAACAAATCGATGAGTAGTGTTGCAGACATTTTGGTAGAGACTGGCCAGTGGCGCAGCCTGATCAGCTGAGTTTTCGTGCTTTAATTTTAATTTGATTTAATAATAAATGCTATCGGTCAACGGAAAATAAACTTAAAATGCGGCTTATTAGTCCGTTATTAGGGTTGTGATGTGCTCCAAAAGTAGCATATTGACCTATTAATGTAGTGACTCAGGGTTATTTTAATTAATAATCGTAATAATGACGGCAGCTGAGGCGCGTCGTTCAGACCTAATCAAGGAAATTTAAATGCAGCTAGTGCTCGGCTCAAGTTCGCCGTTTCGTAAGAAGTTACTCCAACGACTGACCGATAATTTTGTGTGTGAATCGCCAGATATTGATGAATCTCCACTGTCTGAAGAGTCACCTGAGGCGTTAGTCGAGCGGCTGAGCATTGAGAAAGCCAAAGCCGTTGCTAAGCAAATGGGCGATGCACTGATTATCAGCTCAGATCAGATTGCAATTTTCGAGGGCGAAATTTTAGGCAAACCACATACCCATGAACGGGCAATTGACATGTTAAGTGCGTTTTCTGGCAACTCAGTTCGATTTGAGACAGGTCTGTGCCTATACAACTCCGTTACTAAGCATTATCAATACAAAAGTATCCCTACAGTAGTGCACTTCAGGGAATTATCGACAGAAACAATTGAATCGTATTTATTAAAAGATAAGCCCTATCGTTGTGCCGGAAGTTTTCAAGCCGAGGGCTTAGGTGTGGTGCTCTTTGAGCGGCTTGAATCCCAGGATCCAAGTGCCTTAATCGGATTACCACTAATCGAACTAACCAGCATGTTGGCTAATGAGGGCTATAGCTTTCTAGATTAGGAGATTACTTTCTGAACTGACTCTGGATATTGTGCTCATCCAGCTCTTTTTGTTCACGATTCGACTCTGTTAACAACTCTTGTTTGTGCATTCGACCAACCACCTTGTTGATCGCTTCCTTGTGGGAATTCTTGTGCTGCCAATTCGCCTGCTTATGCTCCAGTTCAGCCTTAGTTCGAGTGACCTGATGCTGCTGTTGCATAATCGCCTTATCTAACTGGGCGATGAAGGTTTGATATTGCTGAAGTTGCATGGCTGACACGCCAGTTTTCGCTTTGCTCTGCAGTTCTGTGTGGTAATCATTACGATAACGCATCAAATCAGTCAGCTTTTGCTTGGTATTCTGATGATCATTACGCGCCGTAACCATAGCCTCTGTGGCTGTCTTAGCGCGATCTTCAGCCAGTTGCTTAACGGGTGCGAGTCGGGCGGATTTTGTTTTCATGTTTCGTATCATAATGACTTTTATTAGCTATAGTCTAGCCTAATTAAACCACTGGTTGGCTCATCAGTTGATTTAATTCAGTTGTACTAGTATTAAAATCGACCTTTTCATGCATTCCTTGAGTCAAAAATGCCCGCATCGGGCCAATCATCGCAATGGATTCATCAATCTGTGGGTCAGATCCCTGCTGATAAGCACCTACGCTGATCAAGTCACGATTCGCCTGGTATGTCGAATATACCTGCTTAAATGCCGTGATACCCATCTGTTGTGTTTCATCGGTTATCTGCGGCATGACTCGGCTGATCGATTGCTCGATATCCACTGCCGGATAAAGCCCTGATTCAGCAATTTCTCGCGATAACACCAAATGACCGTCCAGGATTGCCCGGGCGGCGTCAGCGATAGGATCCTGCGCATCATCACCTTCTGTTAATACCGTATAAAAGGCCGTTATTGACCCTTGTCCTTTGTCGGCATTGCCAGCACGCTCAACCAATTTTGGTAGCTTGGCAAAAACGGATGGCGGATAACCCTTAGTTGCTGGTGGCTCACCAATGGCCAAGGCTAATTCGCGCTGAGCCTGACAAAATCGAGTAAGTGAATCCATCAACAGTAAGACATTCTTGCCCTGATCACGAAAATATTCTGCAATCCGGGTCGCTGTCATGGCACCATTCAAACGCATCAAGGGCGATTGATCTGCGGGTACTGCGACCACAACAGAGCGTGCCCTGCCTTCAGGCCCCAAAATATTCTCTAGAAATTCTTTAACCTCTCGGCCACGTTCACCAATTAAGCCAACCACAATCACATCAGCTGCTGTAAATCGCGTCATCATGCCAAGCAGCACACTTTTACCGACGCCTGAGCCTGCAAATAGACCCATTCGTTGGCCCCGTCCAACGGTAAACAGCGCATTGATACTGCGAACGCCGACATCTAGCGGTTGCTCAATAGGGTGACGAAGGAGCGGATTGATTGGACGACTAGTGATGCTGGTATGAGTGCCCTCAATAGGCGCCAACCCATCAAGTGGCTCACCCTCGCCATCAATAACTCGGCCCAATAAATCATCACTGATTTTAAGCGTCGCAGTCTCTGACGTTGGAATGACTCGAGCACCGGGACTTAAACCATGTATTTCGCCCGCAGGCATCAAATAAACGCTCGAACCAGAAAAGCCAACCACCTCAGCTTTTTCCTCATGGCCATCGGCAGTGATAATTTTACAGCGCGTGCCCACAGGCACATTGATACCAACCGCCTCAAGTGTCAGCCCGATCATCCGGACCAGCTTTCCTTCAATTTGCAGTGGTTTAATATTACCCAGACGGTTTTGGTAACCACCAAGTTTATCTGCAATGCTGTTGGCGAGTTTAGTCGTCATCGCTCGGACCAAGCAGTTGATTGATAACGGACTCAATTCTCTGCTCTACTTCAGCATTGATAGTCGAGATGTCCGAAGTCAGCACACAGCCACCTTGCTGTATGGCACTATCCTCAATGATTTTCCAGCCCAGATCGGTTGCCTGATCGAGTTGATACGCCTCAATGACCATTGAGGCATCCGCAGGATTGAGCTTTAATGTCATTTTATCCGAGCCAGTCGGCATCATCGCGAGCACTTCCTGCACCAGTGTCAGGATGGCATCAGATGATAAGGTTAATTCTTTTCTAATGACCTGCTGGGCGATTTCTGTGGTTAGCTCCGCCAGTTGCTTGGTTATCTGGTCGTCAAATTGTTCTGTACGCGCAACAAGGTCATTAATCACACTCTGAAGTTGTTCTATCTTTTCCTGCTGCTGTCTGAGACCCTCTTCCTGACCAGCTTTGAGTCCTTTCTGAAAGCCTTCATCGTAAGCATTTTGGGTGACGTTTTCTAATGACTCAGCGGTCGCAGGTGAACTGCCGGAAGCACTCAGAGAGGCCTCTCCCGGAGTAATTGTATCTTTATTGACGGTATGGCCAACCATAGCCGGGGGTTGCCAAGAAGAGAATTGCTCTGCATCCTTGCCTTTAATCACGCCGCTTAAACGACGTTTCAATTGCTCTTCTGTGCGACTCATGGGCTTAGACCATCTCTTCTCCGCCGCCGCCGAGCACTATCTCACCGGATTCAGCAAGACGTCTGGCAACCGTTAATATCTCTTTCTGTGCCGACTCAACATCACTCAGTCTGACAGGGCCCATGGCCTCCAGGTCATCCTTCATCAGTTCAGACGCGCGTTTCGACATATTCGAGAATATCTTATCAG
>CAZLIR010000030.1:10478-13330 GCA_964559635.1 uncultured Enterobacterales bacterium | reverse complement strand
ATCTAAAGGATCTTTTTGTCGTATTTGTCTAGGCAATACAAAACGATGTACCCCTGTTTGCGAAGATCTCATATTCATAAATTTAATGGAAAAAGCGATGAAAAAGATACTCACTCCTATCTACGCGATTCTGATGATATTTGGCCTACAAGCCTGCTCAGACAACGACGAAATTTTACCAGATTACACGCCACCACCACCGCCCACAACAACAATTGTTGATGCCGCTGTAGCTGCTGGTAACTTCACGACATTGGTTGCTGCGTTGCAAGCAACAGGCTTAGATGCAACACTTGCCGATCCAACCGGAACATTTACAGTCTTTGCTCCTACAGATGATGCTTTTGCATTACTTGGACAGGACACAATTGACTCGCTGCTAGCAGATCCAGACACACTATCTGCGATTCTTACCTACCATGTACTTGACACAGAGGTTGACGCCGCTGGTGCCATAGCTGCTGCAGGCACGCGAGTGACGACTGTTAACGGTAAGGACATCGCGATATCGGTAACAGGATATACTGTTTACATCAACGGTTCGACTGTAGAGACAACAGACATTACGACCGACAACGGTATTATTCATGTGATAGACGCAGTGCTCATTCCGCCTGCCGATGTGGGAACACCTACCGCAAATATTGTTGATACCGCAGTAGCCGCAGGCGACTTTACAACCCTTGTTGCAGCACTTGAAGCAACTGGATTAGATGCGGTACTCTCTGACGAAAGCGCTGAGTTTACTGTATTTGCTCCTACAGATGCGGCTTTCGAAATGGTGGGTGAGGAAACTATCAACACACTACTCGCCAATCCAGATGTACTCCGCGATATTCTGTTGCAACACGTAGTGGCAGGTTCCGTTGATTCAATCACTGCCTTTACGCTAAATGGTGTTAACGCAACGACAGCCTCGGGCGCTGAAATAGCAATTGGACTTAATGCCACTGACGATGTACCAACCTTTGGTGGTGCCAATGTTGTTATGACAGATATCTACACCACCAACGGTATCATCCATGTGATTGATATGGTCATTGTAGGTGACGTTGAGATTCCTGAACCAGCACAAACTATCGTTGATGTAGCAGCAGAGGCAGGTAGTTTCACGACCCTAGTCGCTGCTCTTCAGGCAACAGGATTGGATACAGTGCTTGCTGACCCAACCGCTGAATTCACGGTCTTTGCACCAACCGACGCCGCGTTCGCATTATTACCAGAGGGCACAGTCGAGGCGCTACTGGCTGACACAGATACACTTAGCAATATTCTTTTGTACCATGTCATTTCAGGTGCAACAATTCTGCAGGATGCTGCAGTCACTGTGGCACAAAGCGGTGAAAACACTGTCGGCATGGCAAATATGCAAGATGCTGCTCTGTCACTAGGTGGCTCAACACTCTACATTAATCAATCAGCGGTTTCTGCCGCCAATGTGTTGGCTGACAACGGTGTGATCCATGTTGTTGACCAGGTGATTTTGCCACCAGCAATGCGAGGTGAGCCAACTGAGAGTATTGTGGATATCGCAGTAGGTAACCCTGACTTCTCAACATTAGTAACTGCACTAAGCGCTGCAGGTCTGGTAGATACACTAGCAGACGAAACGGCCACATTTACGGTGTTTGCACCAACCGACGCGGCATTCGCAAAAATTGAAGGTGGCGCACTTGCAGCATTAGTTGCAGACGTTCCAGCACTGACTGACATACTACTGTCTCACGTCATCGCTGGCGCTGAAGTTAACTCAGTTGCTGCCTACGCTGCTAACGGTGCAGCAGTCACAACTGCTTCAGGTGGCGATGCTACAGTCGCACTAACCAACTTCACTCAAGTTGTCGACGATGCAATGACTGCGGTAGCCTATGACGCTACGAACCAACGCCTTATCGGCGGTGGTGGATCGGCGCAACCCGGCTTTACCCTGTATACTTTTGACGGTGATTTGACCACAGGTGGTAGTGTTTGTAATGGTGGCTGTGCAACAAACTGGCCACCGGTCACTGTGGCTGATGCTATGAGTGCTACGGGTGTTCCTGGCTTGGGCACGATTACACGTGACGATGCCTCAATTCAGGTTACTTATCTTGGACGGCCTTTATACTACTTTGCCGGTGATAGTGCTGCAGGTGATGCGAACGGTCAAGGTGCAGGCGACGTTTGGTATCAGGTAGACCAAGAGCAGGTTGCGCTGCAGGTTGAAGGTAGCAACGTAATCGTCAAAGACATCTACGCAACCAATGGAGTTATTCATGTTATCGATACCGTAATTACCTCGGTAATGGTACCTGAGCCAAATCCAGCTGCTGATCTGATTGGCACATGGCGTATCACACCTCAGGAAGGCTCATTAGGTGTTGGCCCAACACAAGGTGATATTTCATGGTGGAATATTCCAGCTGAGGGTGTAACTATTCGTGCCTGCTTCTACGACGATGACTATATCTTTAACGAAGATGGTACTTTCCAGAATGTCCTGGGTGCAGATACATGGTTAGAACCATGGCAGACAACACCGGGTGAGGCATGTGGCGCACCTGTTGCTCCTCACGATGGCAGCGGTAGTTACACTTGGACATACGATGATATGGCCAGCACTATTACAATTGATGGTGAGGGTGGATATCTCGGCATACCTAAAGCAGTCAACGACGGTGAGCTAGGAAACCCACAAAATCCTGGAACACTATCAAGTTCAGTGACGTACATTGTCACTGCTCTGAGCGCAACACAGATGACAATCGACATTGAAGCCGGCTCTGGTGTCTGGTGGCGCTTTGAAATGACTAAGCAGTAGTACCACAAACTTCGAAGTATTCACTACTTCACAAATAAAAAAGGCCTTCTAC
>CAZLIR010000030.1:0-10378 GCA_964559635.1 uncultured Enterobacterales bacterium | reverse complement strand
GCCAGTTTTTCCTGCGACGCAGAATTTGAAGAAAAGTCTGTCATTAATGCATGATCGATACTCAACCATTGAATATTGTCTGTGCCTAAGTTGGTCATTAGCTCTTCAGAATTCAATGTACTGCCAAAATCCCCGACTGAAATATTGACACCACTATCATTCAATGCCGCAAGTAGCTCAATGGTATGTTTCAAGTGTGCAACAACGAATTCCTCGTTGAATTCGAAAATCACACGCTCTTTGGGTACCGAAGTTTTATCAAAGATATCCTCGATTTTAGAGGTTAACTCAGGATTCAAAATTGAGGCGGGAGTGAGATTTATCTTAAGCGTCAGCTCAGGATCATCGGATAACTGCTGGCTCAATGCATCCAGTGCTTGTTCACACAACCATAGATCCAAATTAGCCGCGGTATCGGTTCGAAGACTGATATCAAATACATCGGTTAGTTTTCTGACTTCGTTATCTGACTCTACACCAATATTACAATGATACATATGCTCGACATTACCCATCAGCTTCACAATCGGCTCGAAAAGCAGGGTTAACTTATCACTATCCATAGCCTCCTGAATTTCGATCGCTGTCTGGGTATCTTCCCGATTATCTAACTTATCAAGGTTAGCATCATGCACTTTAATTTGATTACCACCCTTACTCAGCGCTCTGGTTGAGGCAAAGTGGGCATTCGACAGTATTTTCTGGCTATCTGGTGCATTCTCAGAGACCGTAACGATACCAATACTGACAGTATCCATGAAGGTCTTCTGATTGATATCAAACATCTCTTCAGCAAATTGAGAGCATATTTTTTCGGCTAGCTCAGTACCTTGTTCAGGCTTACTGATCGGCATCAGGATGGCAAAGTTAGAATCACCAACGCGCGTAATTTCAGCACTTGTATCAGTGATTTTCTGCAACCAGTCGGCAATCTGTTTGATGTAGACATCTATTGCCCCAATACCAAATTCCTCGAGGAATTTTTCAAAATGGTCAGGAGCAACATAGACGAGTGAGTAGAGTTTGTTATCAACTGCCGCTGATTCTTTTGCCTTATCCAGAGCATCATTAAGATAATCTTGATTATAGAGCCCGGTGAGACGGTCTTTGAGGCTCAATTCCTTGATCTTTTGCTCCAAAGCGGCATCATCAGCTTCAACCATCTTCAGATAGACTTGGGTACAGTTCTCGCCGTCGTACTGTGATTCGGTCAGCGATATCTTAGCTTCAAAGGTATCACCGGATTCCTTAACGCCGTGGAATGAAAATTCATCCGTTTCCTCACCCTTGCTGTGAGCTTTAAGGTAGGAACGAAAATCTTCCTGATGTTCACTTTCAACAAGGTCAATAATGGGGATACATGCTAATTCATCCTCATCCTCGTAACCAAATAGCTGCATATAGGCATGGTTGGCGTAAATATGCATACCGTCAGTGATATAAGCGATAGCATCGCGCGAACTGTCCAGTAATAATTCATTACGCTTTTCGATCTCTTTGAGGGTATTGCTAGCCTTATGCCCAAGTTTTTTAGCGTCTATTGCATCAAGCTCACGTTCAACGACCAGTCGGAAGTATTCATCATTATCATCAGGAATGACGTCTCGCATTCCTAAACGAAGGGCTTCAAGTGTTCGCTCGACCGAATAGTCGTCTGTCGTCATGATAAAGGCGATATTGCGACCGTAATGCTGAACAATTTTAAGACACTCTTCTGCATTCGGAGATTCGAGATTATCTCGTACAATGAACAGATCCCAGCGCTGTTGCTCTAGCGCAGTTTCTAACTCGTCTGCATTGGTGATTTGCGTCGCTCTGACTGCATGACCACCGTTTCTGAGGATATTAATCGTTTGCTCCGCCTCGTTTGAGGACGGATCACGAATTAACATATGTATGGTATTTACTTTCTGATTCACGTTACATTACTTTCCAGACCACATCGAAGTCATCATGATTATCTTTCATATCGCCCTCGAGCTCTGTATCCAATATCTTATAGGTGAATTGCTTATAACTTAAACCCGAGTCAATCTGACTGACCAGAAGCACATCATGGGTGCCTTTGTGAGATTTAATTCTGACTTTTGCCTGCTCTCTGAATGGTAGAGGTGAGGTCAAAAGAGTCTCGGGTTGTCCAATGCCTTTAATCGCTGGTAGTAGCAGGCAAGGCTGGTACAAATTATCATTAGAATGACTATTACGCAATTGCGCTCTCACCGGTTTAGCATTCGGCGCAATGAGTTGCACTCCGATATCAAGCTCTCCTGAGTGTTTTCGACGCATCCAGCGTATAGCGCCAATATTCCAGGTAATGTGGTCATCACTACCATGTTCCATCAACCCGATTATCTCGCCCGCTTGAGCCTGTCTTGGTAGGGGGGAGCCTAATTCCAAACAAAAGCCCCCTGGAGAGATATTTATCACAGCGGCTTGTTGAGTATTATCGGCAGGCGGCTCGTCAACCTTACTTTGTTCGATGAACTTATAAGGCTGATCGTTCTGTTCATCCGCTTGTCCCAGACGGCCTCTAGTCTGATTGCCCATGACAGTGCCCGCAGCCAACTGCTCTTGAGCAGGTTCAGCCGGTTGCGACAAATAAGCCTCATCATTAGGCTCAAGGATCACGGCATCTTTAAGACTTCCTTCAAGTGACTCGATTAATTGATCACCGCTTAATTCAGCTTCTAGTTCCTCGTCATCATACAAAAGTTCTGAAATAACATGATGAGTTGCGGTCATCCCAACGGATATTTCCAGCATACCTTCACCATCCACACGAGCAAAGGTCCGTGTCGCCATTTCACCCCATGCGCCCAACAAGTGATTTAGCGTAAACTCATCAATTTTGAACATTGATTGCTCAGGTATTTCATTATTTAGCTGCTGCTCAATTTGAGCCTTAGCGCGATCAAGAGAGATACCCCGATAGCGAGCGGTCATAGACGATTTTAACAGCGAGCTATGAAATGGTCCTGTATCTGAGGAGAGGTTGACAATGAAATCGTGGCTTTCAGTGGGATCAGAATCTAATCGGGTCATCTGACTCACCGTAGTAAACATATTCGAAATCAACTCTATTTCATGCTGTCTTAATCTGTTTGGATTAGCTGTTGAGAGCAGGAGAATTCGCTTGTAGCTACCGACGATAGAGATCGCCCGATTAGCATGTAATAACTTTTGCTCATGAAATTGATTCTGCTCAGATAATTGATACAACAGATGAATTTCATGCCACATACCTTTGGGTAAATCACGATATAGTAGGTAGCAGCGTCTTTGCACATGAAACAAGTAATGCATGCAATAATTCACTGCGGTGACGAGTATCTTGCTTTGATATTTTTCATCAGCAATGAGATCTTCTACGACGGTCTTATAACCGATGGCCATTTCGACATCGAGCGCTTGAACAAAATTAGCAATTTTTTGTTGCTTCTCGCTCAACGAAACTGACATACCCATGTAGTGCTTCTTCATTACTTCGGCTATCAATGCCACAGTTTCTTGCAGTTGCCCTAGTAATGCTGAGCGCTGCTCAGGACTTAGGAGTTCTTTATTGGAATCATTGAGAAGGCTATAGACCTGTTTTGAGGTCTCACCGATGTTAGCTTTTGGTAAGTTGGAGAGCCATTCTTCGATGGTATCTGGCGAGTATTTATCTGGGGTGGCTACAGGTTTGCGCTCCCGTATGCCTAATCCGATAGTTCCTTTAACTAACACTCTATTTGACCTGTCCTGTTGTAACCGTGTGTTGCGAATGTTGCATCCATTTAAGTGTAGCAAAAAAATACCAACTAGTTGCACCAGAAATGGCTTTATTTATCCGAATAGCATCAGAATACTGTGCATCAAAGTCGTCTGGTTGTGGGTGAAAAAGATTCCCGTGGTTGTTACAAATTTTGCTGGCAGGGTGGTACTATAGCGCTCTGATTTTAATCGTTTGAGAAAAATACAATGGCAAAGTACTCGACCAACGAATTCCGCTCAGGCCTGAAACTCCTGCTCGATGGAGAGCCCTGTAGCATCGTTGAAAATGAATTTGTGAAACCCGGCAAAGGTCAGGCTTTCAATCGTGTGAAGATACGCAATCTACTAACTGACCGTGTGGTCGAGCGTACCTTCAAGTCAGGAGAGTCGGTTGATGCTGCAGATGTCATGGATGTTGAGATGCAGTATCTCTATAACGATGGTGAAATGTATTATTTCATGGATACTGATACTTTTGAGCAAATCGCCGCTGACACTAAGGCGGTTGGTGATAATGCCAAATGGTTATCTGAGCAGGATATCTGTGGTCTGACGCTGTGGAATAACTCACCCATTGCCGTGACACCGCCGAATCATGTTGTGTTAGAGGTCACTGAGACCGATCCCGGGTTACGAGGTGACACCTCGGGCGGCGGCAATAAGCCTGCGACCATGAATACTGGGGCAGTGGTTAACGTACCACTGTTTATCAACATTGGTGATAAGCTAAAAATCGATACTCGTTCGGGTGACTATGTTGCTCGAGCCAAGGAATGAACCAACCCATAGCGAATGATTGGCGACCCACAGCCACGGTGGCCAATCTTCAAGCCCGCGCAAGACTCATCCAGCAAATTCGCGACTTCTTCTCATCACATGGTGTATTAGAAGTTGAAACCCCATGCTTATCCTCTGGCACAGTAACCGATCCTTATCTTGAAGCATTCGAAGTGGAGGGCAGGTTTTTACAAACCTCTCCAGAGTATGCAATGAAACGACTGCTCGCCGCTGGCTCAGGTGACATATTTCAGATTGCAAAGGCCTTCAGGAAGGAAGATTGCGGGCGTAAACATAACCCTGAATTTACCCTGCTCGAGTGGTATCGATGTGATTTTTCACTAGCACAAATGTTCTCTGAAATTGAACAATTGCTGCAAATGACGCTGGGTGTAAGCCACCTTGAGCACCATCGCTATACTGATTTATTCGCGCAATATTTGAACCATGATCTGAACAGCATCAGTGATGAGCGTCTGCGAGCGCTCGTTGATGAGAACTGTCACGGACTCGATGTAAGTGGTCGCGATGATTGCTTAACCGCGTTATTCGCAACCTGTATCGAGCCTGTTATTGGCCAACAGAATCCGTGTATCGTCAGTCACTTCCCAGCCAGTCAGGCCAGTCTAGCCAGACTTGATCCAACCGATGCTTCAGTAGCACTGAGGTTTGAGGTTTATTATCAAGGCATAGAGTTGGCCAATGGCTTTCATGAGCTGACCGATGTCAATGAACAAACCCAGCGCTTCCATCAGGATAATGCCAAGCGAGTGCAGATGGGCCTAGCAGATAAACCATTAGATACACACTTCTTGGCGGCATTGAATGCTGGATTGCCTGATTGTATTGGGGTTGCTTTAGGAATTGATCGATTATTGATGCTCAAGCTGGGTGTCGATTCAATCAGCGAAGTAGTGACCTTTGACAGCAACAGAGCCTAGTCTATCGCTGACCTCAATTCACCCAGTTGGCCAGACCTTGCCCTAAGGTTAAGGGCGAACCAGCCCCTAGTTGCTCGTTCCACTCGAGCATCCCTTTCGGAGCCACCATGATAACGGTAGAGCCCAGACGAAAGCGACCTAGCTCATCATTTTGCTTAAAGGCGATATTCTGATCTGTATAAGACCAGTGATGGATCGACGGACCAACCGGCGGTGTCACAACGCCTGACCAGACAGTCTCAATACTTGCGACAATGGTGGCACCAACAAATACCATTGCTAGTGGTCCATGTTCAGTTTTCAGGTAAACCACTAGCCGTTCATTTCGTGCAAAAAGATTGGGTATTGTACGCGCAGTGACTTGATTCACTGAGAACAAATCACCCGGGATATAGGTCATACCCGTGAGTGTGGCATCAACCGGACAGTGAATTCGATGATAATCCTTGGGTGATAGATATAACGTCGCAAAATGACCATCCTGAAAATCCTTGCCAGAATGTTCATCACCCAATAGTCGCGCCAGACTGTAGTCATGTCCCTTTGCTTGAAAGATCGAGTCTTGTGCAATTGGGCCTAATTGACTGACTTCGCCATCGACAGGACACATCATATCGAACTGACGATCAATGGGTCGGGCATCTGGTTTTAGGGCACGAGTGAAGAAGTCATTAAAACAGGCATATTGATTGAGATCTTCAATGGCTGCCTCAGCCATGTTGACCTGATACTTAGCCGCGAACCAATTGATGAATCCTTGCTTTATCCAATGTGTTTTTGCTGCAGCTAATCTTCCCACCAAGCGACTGATCAGATGCTTTGGAATAATATATTGATAGGCTGTTTTGAATGACTCGTTAGCCATAGTGGTATCTCATATGAAATTCAGTGCGCGATTTTATCCTAGTCTGCGATGATTGTCAGTTAATTGCCACAAACCGTGGTAAGCGATTTTATGGGTTATTTATTCTGCCATCGACTCTTCATACAAGTAGAGATAGTTGTCATAACGATTCTGATGAATATCACCTGAGGCTACGGCCTGTTTCACGGCACATCCGGGCTCTTTGACATGGCTACAATCCCTGAATTTACATTGTTGCGAAAACTCCGCAATTTCAATAAAACCCGAGGCAATTTGCTGCGCATCTAAATGATCCATGCCGAACTCGCGAATACCGGGGGAGTCAATCAGCACGGCCTCATGATCCAAGTGATATAAACGTGAGGTGGTTGTGGTGTGTGTGCCAAGCCCAGAGGTTTCCGACAAACTGGCGACATCGGTTTTGACCTCAGGCAATATCTGATTGACGAGTGAGCTCTTGCCAACACCGGATTGTCCGACAAAAACTGAGGTTTTATGAGCTAGAACATCTGTCAGAGCATGCGCTATATCATCCTGTTTACACGATGTCTCGATCACCTTATAACCGAGCGCTTGATAGATTGTCATGCTCTCTCTGACTGGATGACCGGCTGTGATGAGATCAGTTTTATTGAGGATCAGCACAGCATCAATACCACTTTGCTCAATTGCAACCAGATAGCGATCAAGGATCCGATCGGTGAAGGGTGGTTCAACGGCCGTGACAACGAGTACCTGATCAATATTGGCTGCGACCGGCTTCAGTCCCTGATAACGGATTGGGCGCTTGAGTACCGAAGTACGCTCCTGGATTTTAGTTATGACTCCCTTATTGTCGTCATCATCCTCAGGAACCCACTCCCAATTGACGTGATCACCAGTCACCAAGTCACTTAGTGCTCTGCGGATGTGACAGGATATTAACTTTCCTTGATCATTTTCAACTTCGGCACGGTTACCAAAACGACTGACCACAACACCATGATGAACTTGCTTGCTGATAAGATAATCCCTGACTCTGTATGTGTGATAAATTTCGCATGAGTATATATCAAACACCAATATCACCATAGGGTTTTCAACTACTTAGGAGTTCGTTACACTGGTGCCGTCGTACTAAATAATAAAAGGATGTCTGGAGTGGCCAACGCAAAATTTGATAAAACCAACCTCATTTGGATTGATCTGGAGATGACGGGTCTGGTTCCTGAAGAGGATGTCATTATTGAAATCGCCACAATCGTCACAGATAAAGAATTAAATACTCTGGCAGAGGGACCTAACCTGGCGGTGCACCAGAGCGATGAAATTCTAAATGGCATGGACGAGTGGAATACCTCACATCACGGTCGCTCTGGACTCACGGAGCGTGTGCGCAACAGCACCATACACAGTGCAGATGCCGAGCAGGCTACGATTGAATTTCTCGAGCAATGGGTTCCAGCTGGGACATCACCTATGTGTGGCAACACTATATGTCAGGACCGGCGTTTCTTAGCGCGACATATGCCAAAACTAGAGGCATATTTCCATTACCGTCATATCGATGTATCGACACTCAAAGAACTCGCGCGTCATTGGGCACCGGATGTCATGGGTGGGTTTGCTAAACAGGGCAGTCATCTGGCATTGGACGACATTCGCGAGTCAATAGCTGAGTTAGCCTACTATCGCGAGCATTTCCTAAAATACTAGTATCGACTATTCCTCGGCAATCACTTCATGTTCTCTGTTGGGCTGAATAAGCCAGTGCAACAACCAGGTGATGACAGGTAATAAGCCGATTGGCTGAAGAAATTCAAGCGCTACTTGATAGCTGGAAAACAGTTGGTTCAGCGTGCTGTTAAGTCCAAATTGCTGAACCGATGGATAAAGATTGAATGTGACGGTAAGGACTCCTGCCACGAATGCCATCAGAAGTGCCTGGTCTGCGAATCGACACAGAAATAGTCCGCAAACGATGCTCGCGAAACTCCAGTGAAATGTTTTACCAGGATGCCACTGCACGGCGTCGCTGAACACTGAGGGTATCCAAGAGTTGGCATTTGCAAAGAGCGCCTCTGTGAGGTCGTACCCGGTATTCATCAACAGCACGGAGACGAGACTTATTAGCAGTAAATCGAGTATTTTCATTCGGCAAACCAATGAGTATTCCAATGATGATTTTGGACACATTAAATCATTCAATTGCTTAAAGCTATGGAAAAATGGTCATGAAGTGCTTATCCTTCATCCCTAAATATCGCCCCGAGCATTACAAAGGTTTCAAGTCGCGTGCAACCAGTTGAACATACTTCACTCGCCCTGTATTCAGCTCATGACGTCAAGCTGATTGAACGAAAAGCCTGTGCACTGTCAGGTATTGCACTGTATGAGCTTATGCAACGTGCCGGTCTTGCTGCGTGGCAGCTAATCCAGATACATTACCCTCAGTCTGAGCGTATTACTGTTCTTGCTGGTTCAGGTAACAATGCCGGTGATGGGTTTATTGTGGCATGGCATGCACATCAGGCCGGTAAGCAGGTACAAATCTTAACTGTCCGTGAGAATCCTCAATATAAGGGTGATGCAGCGATTGCTTTCGACCAGTTGGCTGATACGGGTGTTGCTATCTCGCCATTTACTGAAGATAAATTATCAACCACAGATTTGCTGGTTGATGGATTACTCGGAACTGGACTATCGGGTCCGTTACGAGACAGCTATCTAGCCGTAATTAATGCCGTGAACCGCTGGCGCGACCACACCGGTAACGCAGTGTTCTCGCTCGACATCCCCTCAGGTCTTAATGCTGAGACAGGTACTGTGTCACCCACAGCGATTCAATCAGACCGCTGCCTGTCATTTATTGACCTCAAGCCAGGCATGGTCACTGGTAAGGCACGGGAATACTGCCCAGTCTGGTCGGTTGATGCACTGGATGTTATGCCAGAGGCGCGAGAAGACTTTACACCTCTGGCGTACGTTGATGATGCCAATGCCTTAATCCATCACTTACCCAGACGCGCTGCAACCTCGCACAAGGGCAACCATGGTCGCTTGTTGTTGATCGGTGGCGATGATGGCTATGGTGGGGCCATTTTAATGGCTGCCCAAGCTGCGGCTCGGATCGGTGTCGGTCGTTTCACAATAGTGACTCGTGATAATCACATTGCGCCATTTCTGACGCAGTTACCTGAGGCCATGATCAGAAGTGTCGATACGCCTAATTCTGCTGAATTTCAGCAATTACTGCAGCACTCAGATGCCATTGTCATCGGTCCGGGTCTTGGTCAACGTGAATGGGGGCGTGAGCTTTTAAGCGCGACTTTATCGGTGAACTGCCCGATGATCATTGATGCCGATGGTTTGAATTTACTTGCTGAGCATAAACAACAGAAACCGAACTGGGTTCTGACACCACATCCCGGTGAGGCCGGTCGTTTATTGGCTAAGTCTGTTGCGGACGTCGAGAATAATCGCTACCAGACCGTCTCAGAGTTACAGGCAAATTTTGCTGGTACCATCATTTTAAAAGGCGCCGGAACCTTGATAGCAAATTCTGACCACACCACGGTGTGTATCGATGGTAATCCTGGTATGGCAACCGCCGGAATGGGAGATGTACTTAGTGGAATCGTTGGCTCGCTCATGGCTCAGGGATTGGAACCGAATCTGGCCGCGCGAACCGCTGTGGCACTTCATGCTAAGGCCGCAGACATTGCCGCACAGCAGGGTGAAAAAGGCTTGCTGGCAACCGATCTACTGGGTCCACTGCGACAGCTGGTTAATGAAGTATGAACCAAGTCACCATTGAATTATCAACGGAAGATCAGACCGAGGCATTGGGAAGGCAACTCGCGGCCGAGTTAACAGCGCCTGTGACCATATATTTGACTGGCGATTTAGGGGTTGGCAAAACACGTCTTAGCAGAGCGATATTGCATGGTCTTGGGCATGCAGGGACAGTGAAAAGTCCGACCTATACCATTGTTGAACCTTATGAGTTTACGCAATTCACGGTTTATCATTTTGACCTTTATCGACTCACTGATCCGTCTGAGCT
>CAZLIR010000029.1:11674-13423 GCA_964559635.1 uncultured Enterobacterales bacterium | reverse complement strand
TTGTCATAGAGCGCTTTGCTTTGTGTCGTGACAATTCCTGACAGTAAATCTGAGTGACCACCAATGAACTTTGTACCAGACTGCACTACCAGATCAGCCCCCATATCCAATGGCCTCTGATTCAATGCGGTTGCCAGCGTATTGTCGACCGCTAACAGCGAGCCTCTTTTTCGTGGTGCGGAGCAAATGATATCCAATTCAGCGACCTTTAACAGCGGATTTGATGGCGACTCAAGCCATATCAAATCAGCGTTTGAGCAGGCATCAAGCCATTCAGCAGTGGTCTCGACGGGAACACGTTTTACATGCCAAAACCCGCGTTCTTGTCCCTGCTCAGCTAGACCAACAACGCCTTGGTAGCAATCATCGGGGAGTACGATGACACTGTCGACCGCCAGTTGATCAAAAATAGCCGAGATAGCGGCCATACCCGAGGCAAAACTGACACAGTGAGCATTCTCCAAGCCTCCGACGATCGTCTCTAGCGCTTGCCATGTCGGTGTGGCGTCATCACGTGAATAGCCTAAATCGCCACCCAGAATATAATTCGAGGCCGGTACTATGGGCACGTTCAATGGGGCGCTGATATCGGATTGTCGGCCAGCGGCGACCAAATGGGAATCTGGCTTTAATGAAGAATTATTACTCACGTTTATCTCCGCACAGGTCTTTGTTGTGTAATCTATCCTGTTCACTCTATTTAGGCAAACGAAACCAGAGCCGACAGAGTTAAATTATGAAGGTGTCAGTCTTCTACTTCAGTGACTTTTTGCTATACTGGCTTTTCTCAATCTTGCACTGACACATTTATGGAAGCCTTCTATTACATTCTTGCTCTGATCGTCCTTTTGTTTATAGTCTATCGACTCGTTAAATGGTCCAAGTACAAGTCGCTTGAACCGTTACTGCCTCACAAATACAACTTCGGTAAGCGCCGTGATACGTTTCGCTACGTGCTGGACTGGCTCGAAAAGCACGATGGTCGGGTTCTGGTTGAGACCGGAGTTGCTCGGATGGGACTTTTGCACAGTAAATCAGATGGCGCCTCGACTATAGTTTTTGGTACGTGGGCCAAGCAGCAGGGCGCTGATAAGGCTGTACGCCTCCATTCGGTAGATATCAATCAGCAGAATGTAGACACCTGTCAGGAAACCGTAAGTGTTGAAGGGTTAGATGATTACATTACCCTAAATGTCAGTGATTCAGTGGCCTATTTGCAGGCTTTTCAACCTACGATTGATTTATTGTACCTCGATAGTTACGACTACGATAAACGTGATCCGGAAGTGATCAAGGCGAGTCAGGAGCATCACTTGAATGAGGTTAAAGCCGCGGAAAGTAATTTACATGACAAATCCGTCATATTAATCGATGACTGCAATTTACCGGGTGGTGGTAAAGGCCGGTTGGTAATTGATTACCTGCTTGAGCGAGGTTGGCAGGTTGTTATGAGCAAATATCAGGTGGTATTGACGCGCGCTTAGTGCTGCCAACTTTCTAAACCATAGATAACTCTGAGGGTTGGTGCTGTTAGGGTGTAATGACAGTTTCTACGCCGGCCTGAGTTGGATCGGCCTCAGGATAATCCTTTGTGAAATGTAACCCACGAGATTCTTTCCTCTCACGCGCACACCGCACCATTAATTCAGCAACCATGACCAGATTTCGCAATTCCAAGAGATTTGAGGTGACACGGAAGTTGGCATAGTACTCCTGAATCTCAGTTTGCAGGAGTTCGATACGGCGTGC
>CAZLIR010000029.1:0-11574 GCA_964559635.1 uncultured Enterobacterales bacterium | reverse complement strand
GCATATAGATGTCTGAGATCAGTCTCGCCATTGAGGTCGACTTTGACACCACCACAGGTGTAATGTGCCGCGGGTACGATGGGTATTGCTTCCTTGGTGATATCGATACCCACCGCTAAACAGCGTTTATAGATATTGGGAAAATGCTGCTGAATAAAATCAGCCTCACGATGACTGATGTCCAGATACATGCAATCAGCACCGAGCGTTTTCATTTCATTGTCAATCGCTCGAGCCACGATGTCCCGGGGAGCAAGTTCAGCCATTGGATGCACTTCTGGCATGAAACGGCTGCCGTCAGGTCTTTTTAAATGCGCTCCCTCACCCCGAAGCGCCTCAGTGATCAGAAAGTTATTGGCTTCCGGATTGTACAAACAGGTCGGATGAAATTGATTAAACTCAAGATTCGCAACACGACATCCAGCACGCCATGCTAAGGCGATGCCATCACCTGAGGCGACATCCGGATTCGAAGTATAAAGATAGACCTTGCTGGCACCGCCGGTAGCCAGTACCACAAAGCGGGCATTAAATGTGTGCACTTTTCGAGTACTTCGCTCGAGTGCATATAACCCATGACAACCATCTTTGCTGACCTCGGTATTGATCTTTTTAGATGTGATCAAATCAATGGCGTTGAAACGCTCAAATAGGGTGATGTTCGGGTTGGCACGGACAGCGCCGACCAGGTTCGTTTGTACCTCATGACCAGTAGCATCAGCAGAGTGAATTACGCGTCGATGGCTATGACCGCCCTCACGGGTAAGGTGATATTGGTTGTCGTCATTGTTACGGCTAAATTCCACCCCTTGATTGATTAACCAGTCGATGGCCGCTTTAGAGTGAGTTACGGTGTAACGCACCGCCTCTTCATCACACAGACCTGCACCCGCAATGAGGGTATCTTGGACATGCGAATCAATACTGTCCTTGTGATCCAACACTGCGGCAATACCACCCTGAGCATAGTAGGTCGAACTTTCAGGGAGATCACTCTTACTGAGAATGGCTATAGTGCCTAAATCGGCTAAATGTAAGGCTGTTGACAGACCTGCAGCGCCACTGCCTATGATGACAACATCAAAGTTGTGACTGGTTTGACTGTTATTCAAATTTATTTTCCAGAAATATGAATCGATGGGTCGAATCTGTTAATCTAGCCCCAATATATCGGCACTAGCGCTCAACCATCAGTCTAAAACGCACATCTTAATGATTTTTTTAATTAAACACGAACTTATTTTAACCAATGTTGTCTATCAGGTAGGTTTCAAGCTCAGTTCACAGGAAAGGAGTTATCTGGGTGTCTGAGCAGGATATAGATTGGTTACTGGTTCGACGAGTACAGGCCGGTGAAAAAGCGGCCTTTGACCTATTGGTAAAAAAATATCAACAAAAGGTCATGAATTTGGTGAGTCGGTATATCAAGGATAATTCTGAAGTAATGGATATTACTCAGGAAGCCTTTATTAAGGCATACAGGGCACTACCCAACTTTAGAGGTGAAAGTGCGTTTTATACCTGGCTATATCGTATCGCGATAAATACCGCGAAAAACTTTTTAGTCGCCAAAGGGCGCAGACCGCCTGGTACAGATGTTGATTCTCGAGAGGCAGAAGGCTTCAGTAATGTCGACGCCTTAAAAGAGAACGCCTCACCAGAGCGGATGGTACTGTCGCAAGAGCTTCAGCAGATATTGTTTGATGCTTTTGAGAAGTTACCCAAAGATTTGAAACGAGCCATTGAGCTGAGGGAACTTGAGGGTTTAAGTTACGAGCAAATTGCTGAGGAGATGCAGTGTCCGGTTGGCACTGTTCGATCACGAATTTTTAGGGCACGTGAGATCATTGAGGAGAAGATAAAACCATTGATCACACGTTAAAGTTAAGGTAAATTCTTACTCAATCGTTAAATTGTAGTACTATTTACCGGGCGAAATAGCTGTATTTAAGCGGTTTCTAGGTGTTATAACCATATGAATAATAAAACTGAATTAGCTTCACGACTCATGGACAACGACGCTGTTGATATCTCAACGGTTGATGAGTTAATTGCTGAGCATAAGCAAACTGATAACGATACCAGTTGGTATAGCTTTCACCTCATCCGCGATGTTTTGCAAGCTAAAACCTCAGACTTCATTGCCCCGGATTTACACCTCAAAATTGCCGAAGCTATTGCTGAGGAACCGACTCTGATGGTCCCTGAGGCGCACAAAGAACTGAACAGCTGGCGCCGTAAACTCAGTGAATGGGGTGAGCAACTAACCAGTTATGCGATTGCCGCATCGGTCTGTACTTTCATCCTGTATACCGTTCAGCAGGTACAAACCCCAGAACTTGAAGTACCATCGGCCATAACGACCCTGGAGCTCATTGAGCCAACCGATTATCAAATTGCCAACCAAACAAGCCCGTTCCAAGAACAACTATTAGATATCTCACGTATGTCGACCATATATGGTGGTCAGCACATGGGTAAGTATGTTCAGGGCGTTAACTACAGTGTGGCAATACCTCTCAAGCCTATTACCGAGAAAAAGGTTCTAGAACTCGATACCCCAGAGTCAGAAGAGCAGGCCGAGCAAGTACAAAACGCTGAGCCTAACCAGTAGCAACTTTTCGCTAAATCATGATAACCCAACCCGCAAAGGTCATAGCAACCTGTGCTGACTATTGCCTGGTGGAAACGATACCAAAATCAGCCTGTCCACGCTGTGCCGAGGGCAAAGGCTGTGGCGGTGGTATTCTGGCTCAAGCCTTTGCCAACAAAACCTATCAACTACAGGTACCTAGTGCATCTGAACCGAGTGAACCATCAAAAGCTCAACCTGAGATTGGCGAACATGTATTGGTCGCTATGAACTCGAATGGGCTACTTCTCGCCTCAGTCGTGATGTATTTACTCCCCTTGCTGAGCATGATCATGGCTGCAGTACTCACGGCACTGTGGTTTAGTAACGAGGATATCTACACTGTGCTGGCCGCAGTGTTAGGTTTGGGGTTTGGTGCTGTACTTGCCTCACGGCTGAGTAAGTCGCTGATTAAGAGCGGTATCACAGCACCGCTTCTGGTAGAATTAGAGCGTTCAAATTGTTGGTATCCTGCCGACTAAAAACCATTGGAGCCGGTTGTGTGTGGACGACTGAATATCGCTGATCCGCAAAAGATTTCAAACTTATTGGCTGGTTTTAACATCACGCTGGCGCCAGAGTCATTTTATGCGGGGCGATTCAAGCGTGCCACTGACACGATAGCAGTGCTACAAAGTAATGGGTCTGGCTATCAATTGAATCCGGCTATTTGGTGGTTACTGCTTGAGCGCACCTTGTCCGGTTTCAAAGCGTCAAAATATACCTCCTTCAATACCCGCTACGATAAACTCAATGTGCCGCGTTCAGCGGGATATAAAGCATTTCGTGAAAGTCGCTGTATCATTCCGGTTAATGGCTTTGGTGAGTCTCAGTATCACAATGGCAAGCCACAACACTATCATGACATGATGCCAGAGAATGAAGTTCTACTGATGGGTGGCTTGACGCGTTATTGGCACCATCCAAAAACAGAGGCTGTGCAGCAGTCATGCTCGGTGATTACACTGCCACCCCATCCCAAGCTCAATCATATACATGCCAAATCAATGCCGCTGATCCTGCCGCAAGAGAAAACTGTGATAGAGCAATGGTTGAATCCTGAACTCAAGGACGTCAGCCAGTTTGACTCACTGCTAGAGCCGCATTTACCGCAATCACTTTATGCAACGCCCATTGATAAGCCGTCTACTTATCACGCCGTCGGACCTGTTGAAATGATTGCAGCGGACGGTAGATGAAATAAACTGTTACAGATAAGCTGAATCTTTCCCTATCAGTTGTTGTCATAGTTACTAATGATACGTATACCTATGTATTGAAATGGGTTAATAGCACCCCTAAATACCTACTTAACAAGCACATCGTAGACAACCAAGGAGATATCAGTGTTAAGTATTCGAATAATTCCTTTGCTGCTGCTCAGTGTATGGCTTAGCAGTACCACTGTTCAGGCACGTTCCAACCTACCAGACTTTACCTCACTCGTGACAGAGGTAGCTCCGGCGGTGGTTAATATATCTGCAACCAGAGAATCACGACAACGGTCACGTCGCTCGATGCTTGACGATCTATTTGGCCGCGGTAATTCTGGTCAAGAAGAGGATTATCGACCTCAGCAAAGTGCTGAAGGTTCAGGTTTTATTATTTCCGCTGATGGCTATGTATTAACCAATCGGCATGTAGTTGTTCAGGCAGATGAGGTAATCGTTCGTATCCCAGATGGCCGAGAATACAAGGCTGAAGTGATCGGTGAAGATGCAGGAACCGATGTTGCCCTGTTGAAAATCGAAGCTGACGAGAAGTTGCCTGTCCTGCAGGCTGGAAACTCTGAACAACTCAAAGTTGGCGAGTGGGTACTCGGATTTGGTGCGCCATTTGGCTTTGATCAAACCGTCACCGCAGGTATTGTTAGTGCCAAGCGAAGAACACTCGGAGCTGAACAATATGTGCCCTTCATTCAGACAGACGTGGCGATTAATCCGGGTAATTCCGGTGGTCCATTGGTGAGTATGGATGGCAAGGTTGTAGGCATAAATTCACAGATCTTGAGCCGATCTGGTGGCTATATAGGTTTGTCTTTTGCCATTCCCATCGAAGTCGCACTTCATGTCGCGGATCAGTTTAAAAAGTATGATGGACAGGTCAAGCGTGGCTATCTTGGTGTCCAGTATCAGGATGTGACTTATGATCTGGCAAAAGCGTTTGACTTAGATCGCGTCGAGGGTGCCCTACTGGTGATGGTTGAAAAGGGCGATGCGGCCGATGAAGCTGGATTACGCAGCGGCGATATCATCCTTAAGTTTGATGGCAAGACTATTCGCAGAGCAGGGGAGCTACCCTTCATCGTTGGTATGATTGAACCAGGCTCAAAGGTACCGGTTGATTACGTCCGAGAGGGCGAGCGGAAGCGGGTTAATTTGGTGGTCGGTGAGCGTCCGGATCCAAACCGGGTGGCTGCATCTACCTCTGAGCCAGATCAGAGCCTGTTGGGATTGGTTGTTGAAGATCTGGACGAAGAAACAAAGCGCCAGATTGATGCTGAGGGTATCGAGGTGACCTCGATCATTCGTGGGCCAGCTGCACGCGCCGGCATTCGTCGGGGAGACATTATTCTGGCGATTGGCAACCGAACCGTTAGCTCAGTTTCGCAGTTTAACGAACTGGTTGAGGACCTACCTCGTGATGAACGAATCCCGGTCCTAGTATTACGCCCACCGGGTCGTCAGCTATATATGTCACTATATATACCTGAATAATCTAAAAAATGATGGCTCGCTGTGAGCAATTCTAGTTAACAGCGAGCCTCAAACAGGCTACAATCTCGCCCCAATATTGTAATGCCTGTATATTTTGATGTCTTACAACCAATTTATCCGTAACTTTTCTATCATTGCCCATATTGATCACGGCAAATCAACGCTATCCGATCGTCTGATCCAGGAGTGTGGAGGTTTGAGTGAGCGCGAGATGGAAGAGCAAGTACTCGATTCGATGGAATTGGAGCGTGAACGTGGTATTACCATCAAAGCCCAAAGTGTTACTCTGAATTACACAGCGAAAGACGGCAATACCTACCAGCTGAATTTTATCGATACTCCCGGCCATGTTGACTTCTCCTATGAGGTATCACGCTCGCTGGCAGCCTGTGAAGGAGCCCTGTTGGTTGTCGATGCAGCACAAGGCGTTGAGGCTCAGACTCTGGCTAATTGTTATACCGCGATTGAGCAGGATCTGGAGGTATTTCCGGTTCTGAATAAAATTGACTTGCCTCAGGCGGAACCTGAACGCGTGATGCAGGAAATCGAGGATGTGGTTGGAATAGACGCCATGGAGGCCATTCAGTGTAGTGCCAAGACCGGTGTCGGCATTCATGACTTACTGGAAGAGCTAGTGGCAAAAATACCGCCACCTGAAGCGGATCCTGATGCGCCACTTCAGGCCCTTATTATCGATTCCTGGTTCGATAACTATCTCGGTGTAGTCTCACTGGTCAGAATTATGGCCGGCACGATTAATGTCGGTGATAAGATGCAGGTTATGTCGACCGGCAAGGCCCATGTGGTTGATCGCGTTGGTATCTTTACCCCGAAAAAGCATGATTTGAAATCGCTCAAAGCTGGAGAGGTGGGTTATGTAATCTCTGGCATTAAGGAAATCACGGGTGCGCCGGTGGGTGATACCCTAACACTCTTAAAGCAACCGGCTGAAACACCACTTGCCGGTTTCCAACAAGTTAAGCCTCAGGTGTTCGCAGGATTGTTCCCGATCAGTTCGGATGATTATGAAACCTTCCGGGATGCTCTGGCGAAGTTAAGTCTGAATGACGCCTCATTATTCTATGAACCGGAAAACTCGACGGCCTTAGGCTTTGGTTTCCGCTGTGGTTTCTTGGGCATGTTGCATATGGAGATCATTCAGGAGCGTCTAGAGCGTGAGTATGATCTCGATTTGATCACCACGGCACCGACGGTTATCTACGAAATTAAAACCACCAAGGGCGACATCGTTCAAGTCGATAACCCCGCCAAGTTACCGGATGCCAGCATCATTGATGAAATGCGTGAGCCAATTGTCGAAGTCAATATTCTGGTACCACAAGAACACATCGGCAACGTCATTACATTGTGTGTTGAGAAACGCGGTGTACAGAAAAAAATGGATTATCACGGCACTCAGGTATCACTGAACTACGAACTACCGATGAGTGAAGTGGTATTAGATTTCTTTGACCGTCTGAAATCAACCTCACGAGGTTATGCCTCGCTTGATTACCACTTCCTGCGTTTTCAAGCGGCGGATCTTGTGAAACTGGATATCTTGATTAACGGTGACAAGGTGGACGCACTCGCCTCGATTGTGCACAAGGACAGAGCACAGACGCGCGGGCGTCAGTTAACAGAGAAGATGCGAGAAATCATTCCCCGACAGATGTTTGATGTCGCGATACAGGCCGCGATTGGCAATCACATTATCGCCCGCCAAACAGTTAAGGCGTTACGTAAAAATGTCACAGCCAAATGTTATGGTGGCGATATCACGCGTAAGAAAAAGCTGTTAGAAAAGCAAAAGGCGGGTAAAAAGCGTATGAAACAGGTCGGTCGTGTTGAGATCCCGCAGGATGCGTTCTTGGCTATTCTAAAGGTTGATGGCGACGGCTAAGGTAATTTTTCCTTTATTTTCTGCGTTTTATGAGAGCTAGTTAACATAGATTAATAGACATTAATCCGGTGAGCTTTTATCATATCTGCATTCGGAGTAGATAATTTACACAGGGGTCTGCAATGCGACAAAACATCCTAAACCGTAAAAATCAGAAGGGTATGACGCTTGTATCTTGGGTATTACTCATGGCCTTAATTGGCTTTCTGGTGTTAATCGTTCTGAGAATGTTTCCCATCTATAGTAACTACTACAAAATTCAGGGTGTTCTGCACTCTCTGGAAGAAGAAAAAGAACTATACAACTTGAACCGTCAGCAAATTCTCAGGGTTATAGACCGTAAGCTACAAATCAATATGGTCAACGATTTCAAACATGACTACTTCACCATTAATTTGAAAGATAATGGCAACAAAGAAATGACCATCGAGTATCAGGATCGCCGCAATATTATGGCCAATATTGATGTCGTGGTGAGCTTTAAAGACAGCATTGTTGTGACGCGCAGTGGAGGCGTCATTGCGTTATAGTGAATTAGACCAACTGCAACAATCCTTAGGTTATCAATTCAACGATCCAGCCCTGCTGGCGCAGGCCCTAACACACCGTAGTGCCGGTAAGAAAAATAATGAGCGCCTAGAGTTTCTTGGTGACGCCATTCTTGGCCTGGTAATGGCTGAATTACTCTACAAAAAGTTTAGCCGGGCAAGCGAAGGCCAGATGAGTCGAATGCGCTCATATCTGGTCAAAGGGCGTACACTGGCAAAAGTCGCGTTGCAATTTAAATTGGGTGACTACTTACAACTCGGGCCGGGCGAGATGAAAAGCGGTGGTCATCGCCGGGAATCAATCCTTGCTGATACAGTCGAAGCCATATTAGGGGCCATCTATCTGGAATCAGGCAAGGCGATATGCGCGGAGAGGATCGCCCACTGGTTCGATGATTTGATTGCCCATGTTAATCCAGAAACAATTGATAAAGATCCCAAAACCAGACTTCAGGAATGGCTACAAGGCCGAAAGTTGGCATTACCAAGCTATGAAGTTGTTCGCACCAAGGGCGATGCACACAAGCAGACGTTTTGGGTTGCTTGCCACGTTACCAATGCCGAACAGCAGCGACTATCTACAGAGGCGCAATCTCGTAGTCGACAACAGGGTGAAAAAGCGGCTGCTGAAATGATGCTAACCAGACTGATCGAAGGACACTAATGAGCGAATCATTGCCATCAACTCGCTGCGGTTATATCGCCATTGTAGGTCGACCCAATGTTGGCAAATCGACCTTGTTGAATTATCTGGTCGGGCAAAAGATTTCGATTACCTCACGTAAACCCCAAACCACACGTCATCAGTTATTAGGTATCTTTAGTGATGACAGTACGCAGATGATCTTTGTTGATACCCCAGGAATCCACCGTGATGAGCGCCGGGAGTTGAACCGTCTGATGAACAAGGCAGCGGGGAGTGCGGTGACCGATGTTGATGTGATTGTGTTCCTGGTCGACGGCACCCTATGGACCGAAGACGATGATTTGGTCCTTGAGAAACTAGAAAGTACCAAGGCACCCGTGATCCTGGTGGTGAATAAAGTCGACAAGGTGACTCCCAAAGAAAGCTTATTACCTCACATCGCTGAAATTTCACAAAAATATGATTTTGCAGCGGTGTTTCCGATCTCAGCCCTTAAGGGTGAACATGTCGGTGAACTTCGTCGAGATTTAGTCAACCGTATGCCTCAGAGTGAGTTCATTTACCCTGATGATTATGTCACCGATCGGAGCATGCGCTTTATGGCGGCTGAGTCTGTTCGCGAGAAGCTCATGCGACAATTAGGAAAAGAGTTACCCTATGCTACTATGGTGGAAATAGAACAATATGAAGTGGATGAGCGAGGGATCACCAACATCTCCTGTGTGATTTGGGTTGAGCGTGCAGGTCAGAAAAATATTGTGATCGGTAAAAAGGGCCAACGACTCAAGCAGGTTGGTCAACAGGCGCGTGAGGATCTGGAGAAACTGCTAGATGCTAAGGTTTTCCTGCAGTTATGGGTCAAGGTTAAGGCAGGCTGGGCGGATGATGAGCGCATGCTCAAGAGCATGGGGTTCGATGAGCATCAGTTGTGAAGGCTCCAGAGCAATTACAGTCAGCCTTTGTTCTACACAGTCAGCGCTATCGTGAAACAAGTGTCATTGTCGACCTATTCACTCAATATCATGGCATAGTTCCTGCCGTTGCGCGTGGAGTCCATGGTGGTAAATCAAATCACAAACGAGCCTTACTTCAGCCCTTCCAAGCAATCCAGTGCCGTTGGCGTGGCAAAGGAGAGTTGGTTACGCTGACTGATCTCGATCAGGGGCAATTCTCAGCAACATTGGCAAAAGAGCCGCTCTATTGTGGGATGTACGTTAACGAACTATTGATGCGACTGTTGCACAGACATGATCCTCATGAGTCGGTATTTCAAAAATATGAGATGTTACTTCAGAGTCTGCAAAATTGCTCAGATATTGAACCAATTCTAAGAGCTTTCGAATTCAACTTATTGGATGAGTTAGGCTACGGCTTATCGCTTGATTACAATGCCGAGGGTGATCCAATCAAGCCATCGAGTCAGTATTATTTGTCCATAGATTCCCAGTTTCATGAGGTTCTAGAGGGAAGTACCCCTGAGCACTCAGCGAACGCCTTTCCGGGCGCAATATTACTGGCTATCGGTGAACAGAACTGGCATGATCGCCAAGTTCTAATATATGCAAAACAACTGACTCGACTGGTGTTACAACCATTACTTGGATCAAAACCGCTTCAAAGCCGTAAATTATTCCGGAGTTTAATCAATGATTCATGACAAGATCTTACTGGGCGTAAATATTGATCATGTCGCTACCCTGAGAAATGCGCGTGGTACCCATTATCCTGAACCTATTCATGCTGGATTACTGGCAGAGCAATCGGGTGCAGATTCAATCACAGTGCATTTACGTGAGGATCGTCGCCACATCAAAGACCGTGATGTAGAGATTCTAGCCAAAACCCTAACAACCAAATTAAACCTCGAGTTAGCAGTGACTCCTGAGATGATCAATATTGGTTGTGCAATCAAGCCTGATTTTGTCTGTCTGGTTCCGGAAAAAAGAGAAGAAATCACCACTGAGGGTGGTTTGGATGTGATTACGCATATGACTAGTGTCACCGAGGCCGTTAAGCAGCTCCAGGATCATGGGATCCGTGTCTCATTGTTTATCGATGCCGATCCCAGACAGCTCGATGCTGCCCAGCAAACAGGAGCTGAAATGATTGAAATCCACACCGGTGCTTACGCCGATGAGGAGAATACGCAAGAGCAGTTATCGACAATCATCAGAGCCGTTGAACACGGAGTTGATTTGGGATTACAGGTGAATGCTGGGCATGGCTTGCACTATCATAATGTCAAACCCATTGCGGCGATTCCCGGTATTGTCGAATTAAATATTGGCCATGCCATTATCGCTCGGTCCGTTTTCAGTGGTTTAGCCGGTGCTGTGAGTGAAATGAAGCGACTGATGCTCGAGGCCCGTGAATGATCTTTGGTCTCGGAACTGATATTGCGGAAATCGTTCGTGTCGCTGAGGTTTATGAGAGCACTGGCGATGGCTTTGTGGACCGAATTCTGACTGAAGAAGAGAAGCAGAAGATCCCCAAAAACCCGGCATTAATCCCGGCCTATCTGGCTAAGCGCTTTGCAGTTAAAGAGGCGGCGGCCAAGGCGTTAGGTACCGGTATCAACAAGGGTGTGTCGTTTCTCGATTTCACCACCACTCACAATGAGTTGGGAGCCCCCAGTTTAGTCGTCACAGGCAAGGCTGCCGAGATTGCAGCAAGCGAGGGTATTCACACATGGCATGTCAGTATTTCTGATGAAAAACATTACGCAGTCGCAACGGTGATTACCGAAAAATAACGCTGTACGCCCACTCAGGCAACGCTCGTCTCAAGATATACCGCCTGCGATTTTTGCTTGAACAGCATAAATGATTCCAGTAGCAGTTCCCTTAAATCTGATACCAAACAGGCTTTATCACGGCTAGTGATCTGATCAGTCTCGTCGTTGAGGATATTCTTCAATTCTTCTAGTCGAGACGACATACGCTTGAGACCTGTCATACGAAATAGCCCCAGCCACTGATGTATGAGTTGTCGATGGTGGTGGGTTAGGGTTGCGATCTGATCCAATTCTCGGATCACTTTAGGTAGCACGTTCAACAATTGGTTCAGGAGATCGCAAGCTAATGCCTCGTCTCCGGCAGTAATACACAATAGATCATGCCATTTAACCC
>CAZLIR010000028.1:0-13476 GCA_964559635.1 uncultured Enterobacterales bacterium | reverse complement strand
ACCCAGTTCATCACAAGCAGTAGAGAGTAACTCTGTTGCTGAGAGTTTGGGGTTGAGGATAAAGGCCAGTCGTGTGCTGTTAGGCAGTTGCTCCAACAGGCAACGACAGACCGTCGTTTTACCCGTACCGACCTCACCTGTGAGCAGGACAAATCCACCGCCTTCGCCGACACCGTACATCAAATGAGCAAGTGCCTCACGATGCTGATCGCTCATGAACAGATAGCGTGGATCAGGCGCAATCGAGAAGGGTTTGTCGGTTAAGCCGAAATACTGGTTATACATAGCACAATTCTAAATTATCTAATTGAGACATTTATTCAAAATGTCGTTGCTAACCATTATACTCAGAAGCTATGACGAAGGTAAAAACAAATACAACTTACACCACCTATTTAGTGGGCGGAGCTGTGCGCGATGAACTGCTCGGCTATCCCTTTACTGAGCATGATTGGGTGGTGGTTGGTGCCCGTGCCGAAGACCTACTTCAGCAGGGATACCAGCAGGTTGGTAAAGACTTCCCGGTATTTCTGCATCCCAAAACCAAGCAGGAATATGCGCTGGCTCGAACCGAGCGCAAGACGGGTGCAGGATACTATGGTTTTGAGACACAGTTTGATCCTTCGGTAACCATCGAAGAGGATCTATATCGTCGTGATCTGACCATTAATGCGATAGCAAAAACCGAAGACGGCACGCTGATTGATCCATTCAATGGTCGACAAGATATTACTGACCGAATTTTGCGCCATGTATCCGAGGCCTTCAGTGAAGATCCTCTGCGGCTTTTAAGAGTGGCGCGATTTGCTGCCAGATATCATCATCTGGGATTTAGTATCGCTGCTGAGACCATGGCATTAATGCGAGACATCGCGGCGTCGGGTGAGCTCGAGGCACTGACACCGGAGCGCGTCTGGAAAGAGACCGAGTCAGCATTAGGAGAGCGCTCGCCACATATTTATTTCACCACCTTGCGTGACAGCGGTGCACTGAAGGTGTTATTTCCTGAAATTGATGTGCTCTACGGTATTCCTAATCCAGAGCGCTGGCATCCGGAGATTGATACCGGTATTCACACCATGATGGTTCTCGAGCAGAGTGCCTTGATTTCCGATTTACCGGAGGTACGCTTTGCGGCGCTATGTCATGACTTGGGTAAAGGTATTACTCCTGAGCACATGTGGCCGAAGCATCGTGGCCATGAAAAAGCTGGCGTGAAACTGGTCAAAAAGCTTGCTAAACGACTGAAAATTCCGAATCGCTTTACCGATCTCGCCTGTCTGGGTTCGGAATATCACCTGCATGCACACAAGGCGTTTGAGCTCAGACCCGATACGATTTTGCGGTTGTTACAAGCCTTTGATTTCTTCCGCAGACCAGAGCGCTTTGATCATTACCTCGATGTCTGTGAGGCAGATTTCCGAGGACGCACCGGATTTGAGCAAAAAGACTATCCGCAACGCCCCTACTTCGAGGCGATCGCCAGTGCTTGCCGAGATATCAGTCTCGATCACGCAACCATTCAGAATCTTGAAGGCAAGGCTCGGGGAGAGTTTATTAACGCCAGTCGTGTTGAAACAATCGCGGCGGTGAAGGCCAGTTATCGCTAGTCTATAGTCCGACGATCATCAGAATAGCCACACCCAGAATCATGCGATAGATGATGAATGGCATAAAACCAATGCGCTCGATCACTTTGAGAAATAGGTGGATGCAGGCATAGGCACTGATCATGGAAATCCCGGTACCCAGAGCAATGTCGGCCCAGGCAACGGGCTCAGGCTGCTGCACCAGATCGAAGGTCAAAAGACCACCGGCCAGGGTAATGACTGGAATCGATAACAGGAACGAGAATCGCGCTGCAGCCTGTCGGGTTAAACCCAATAACAAACCTGCAGTCATGGTCACACCAGAGCGGGAAGTTCCGGGAATAAGCGCAATCGCCTGGGCAATACCGATCATGAGCACGCGCTTGAAGTCCAGTTGATATTCATCCTGAGTATTGTTCTTCTTACGATCCGCCAACCAGAGGAAAATACCGAAGGTAATGGTCATCATGGCAATCACAAAGGCGGAGCGGAAATTGGCTTCGATAAAGCTCTTGAACAACAGACCAGCCAAACCCACCGGAATGGTACCGAGAATCACTGCCCACGCTAGTCGCGCATCTTGCGACAAGGGCGAGTCAGAAAATATCCGCGGCAAATCGGTAAACCAGGCGCGAGTCATATCAATGACTTCTTGTCGGAAATACACCAGTACAGCAATGAGAGAACCGACATGGACTGCCACATCAAAGGCTAATCCCTGATCAGACCAACCTAATAATTTTGACGGTAACAGAAGATGAGCCGAGCTCGAAATGGGCAAAAACTCAGTCAGTCCCTGTATCAATGCCAAAATGATGATTTCGAGCCATTCCATGTCTAATGCTACCCGTGTTTATCCTAATAAATGTCGTTGATCTAAATATCGATACCCGATGAGACCACCCAGTGCCACTGGATCAATCTGCTTGGCTAACGCCATGACTTTAAAGAGCTCGCCCATTTCCTCCGGCATGATTAAGGGCTTAATTTGCTGCGCCATCAGCACCTGCTTTTTCAAGTCCTCACCCACTTCGCTCTCGGCCAATTGCAATATACCACAACTGGTCAAAAAGCTGCCTTGATTGGCATAACCCAGCACGTCAAGTCCACTGGCTAAACCGGTCTCGGCTACTGAGGTAAAATCAACGTGAGCGGTAATATCCTGCAGGCCCAGTAGCACCAGTGGATCATCATGATGACGATGACGGTAGTGACATTTAATGGTACCGCTACTGCGCTCTGGTAAGTAGTACTCGGCCATGGGGAAGCCATAGTCAATCAGCAGTACCAGTCCCTTATCAAGACACTCACCAATGGCATTAATCCAACCATTCATAGCGAGATTCACCTCGCTGACATAGCCATCCGGCAAGTTTAACTGCTGGCCACAGGATGACCACCATGCCTCTAACTCCGGCGACAGTGTCTGGGAAAACGCCATGGTGAGTTGCTGATCGGCATCTAATGTAACCATCATCTCTTCGAGACTGCCACCTGTCACCCGAAAACCGTGAACAGGCATGGCATCGATCACCTCATTGGCAATCACCACCCCGCTAAATGACTCAGGTAACTCGCTCAGCCATCGGAATCGCTCGGCTAATTGTGGTATTTCTGTAGTGATCAGCTGTTGCTGTCGTTGGCGCAGATCAGGTGATGGCTCAAGAATAATGTATTGCTCGGGCAGTGAATCAACCTGTGCCAGATAGGCCATAATACTTACTGCCAGACGCCCGGTACCGGCACCAAACTCCAGCAAGGAATTACAGTCATCAGACATAACTTGCTGCACCTGAATCGCAACGCACTGACCAAACAGCGGTGAAAGTTCTGGGGCAGTTATAAAGTCTCCGGCAGGGCCAATTTTGTGCGCGCCGGCGCTGTAGTAACCGAGCCCAGGGGCATACAAAGCCATATGCATGAAATCATGAAAAGTCATAGCGCCATTATTGGCTTGCTCGACGATTGTTTGATACAGCTTGTGGCTATGACTCACTGCATCATCGGATGGCTCAGGAACATTCCCAAGCACCTGAATTTGCTGGCGTATAAGGTCTACAAATGACATGACGAGGCACTTTATAGATTGTTTGTCATGGTTGCAAGCGCGAGGTTGCAGCGCGGTTAAATATTACAGTAGCACCCTCTAGCCAGAGACATAACTACCGGCTCTGACACTGGTTCACTCATTTTGGGAATTAAGGCTTCAACCAAGCCATTGCCCGTAGTGCACAGATAACCGGTGGAATATGGGCCGACATAGATTAATTCCGATGCCTCGTTGTAAATAATAATGGCCGGTACTGAGGGCAAAAACTGCTCAATGTCTGGCTGCTCGGAAAGCGAGATGGCGATATTCTCCATACTGGCATTATCGACCAGTTGTTTGACATCGGCTATGTGCGCCCCAGCGACCATTTGGCAAAAGCAGTCACTGTCGGAAATATGAAATGCCCGGCCTTGTACAGTGCCGTACTGACTCTTCAGGAAGCTATCAAGTTCAGCGTAGAATGTTGGCTCAGAAGCATTATCCAGTAACGCCGCTTGTGGGTCGAAATCGACCAGTCGCGCGGTAGTGAAATACATCAGCACCGCAAAAATAATGACAAACCAGACAAATACCAATAACCGGACAGTTTTGCCCGGTTGGCGAATAGACTCAGTTGGTTCGGAGCTAGATTTTTCAGACACGGAACTTAGATAAACGCTGCTCAAGCTCCTGACTGTGCTGACGCAGAAGTTCCACTTCAGATAAGGACTCTCGTGCACTGGCCGATTCTTTTTGCGATAGATTAGTAAGCTGTTGCGCTGAAGAGGCAATAGAAATCGAGGCTGCGAGTTGTTGTTCAGCAGAGCCGGCAACATCAGAAATGCTAAATTCAACATTGGCAATAGCTTGCTGAACATCTTCAATCATGGCTACTGCGTCTGATGAGGCTTTCATGGCCCGCTCGGCGGATTGCAAACACTGCTGCATTTGCGTAACAGAAGTCTTACCATCAGTAATCAAGGCCTGACTGACTTCACTGATCTCTTCAACACTCTCGCGTGTTTTAATCGAGAGCGAGCGCACCTCATCGGCCACCACCGCAAAACCACGACCATGCTCTCCGGCACGGGCTGATTCAATGGCGGCATTCAGAGCGAGCAAGTTGGTCTGCTCAGAGATAACCTTAATTGCCTCCATAACCTGAGAAATGCGATCACACTTTTCACTGAGTGCATTAATGGTAGCTGAGGTGTCGACCAAATCTGTACTAAGTTGGGTGACATCCTCATTCGATTCCATGATGGTCTGCTTGGCATTGGTAGACAGATCTTTGGTTTGTGTTGCCGTTGAATTCACACTCGAAGCATTGGACGATACATCAGCAGTGGTCGAGGACATCTGCTCAGCCTCAGTGGCGATACTCTCAACGTAGTTCGAGGTTTCATGCAGTGAATTAGTCATCGCATTAGATAATTCAGCCACGTGCAGTGAGACCTTATGCAAAGCCGAACCTACCTGTCTGGTCTGAACAATCAGATCTCTCACAGCATTAATAAACTGTCTAAAGGACTGGCCGTCACCATTTGTACCTTCTAATTCAACTGTCAGATCCAATTGCTCAGGATCTCTGAGAATGTCATCAATCGCACGCGACAACTTTAATGAGGACAAGGCACTATTGAAACTTCTGCTGGCAACATACATCAATATGCCGCCCTCAGCGATGGCATATATGGCATGTATGACCAGCAAGCCAAAGGTATCACGTCCCTCAGCGAAGACCATAACCGGCACACCATTGGTCTGCAGGAAGAAAAATAAAACATGGTGGACAGCTACCACACCGGTGGCTGTAGCAATAACCAGCCAATCGCGATAGAAGATTAAAAAGGCTAACAGCACAAAGATCTGAAAATGGATCTCAATCATGCCGAATGTCTGGTGAATATGTAAGGCTGTGATTAACTGGATGGCAACGCCGACCGCGACACGGGTCATGCGAGCATCGGGATACGATTTGATCAGAAACAGTGGTACAGCAATGATCGGTAGGCCTAAGGCAACCGATAGTGTCCAGGTGTCGGTGAAACTCGCGATCACGAGACCAACAACAAATAATGCAATCAGAACCCAGAAAAAGATCCCATTTGCTGTCCTGACCCAAGGATAAATCATAACCGACTCCTTACTTATGATTTCGGCAGCTGCTCGGCTGCTTATTGGTCCCAGGGAGCTTCAATCAGCCAGAGCTTTTGTTCATTTACATACTGTTGCCAGAGTTCCTTGTAGGTTTGTCCATTAACAGGATGCACCATATCTGGCTCAATTAATGATAACGGCCAGAGAACAAAGGCATTAATTTCTATCTCATCACGCGGAAGTTCAACCGGCTCACGACAGATCACATCACCATAAATCAGGATATCGATATCCAGAGTTCTGGGACCGAATTTTGGACCGGATCGATCACGACCACAGGCATCCTCAATTCTGCGATAAGTTGTAATTACTTCCTCTAAAGTCTGGTCGGTATCCACTGACACCACCAGGTTATAAAAGTTATCGCCATTAAATCCGATAGACTTACTTTCAAATGTAGGCGAAATTCTCATATTTACAAACGTATCGGCCAGTAATTTAATGGCTTTACTGATGGATTGTTCTTTGTTGACGTTGCTGCCAAGTCCGAGCAGGACTTTAGTCATTGTCGATTTCTCCGCGCTCAATCACCAAACCAACGTCCGCCGAGCCACGCAATGCACCCGGTTTACTTAGGCGTAAACGTAGCCAGGGCACATTAAATTCGTCACGTACCAGGCTGGCGATATTCTCAGCCAGTGTTTCGACTAGTTGAAAGTCGCTGTCCTCGACATAGGCGGTCACGCGTTTGCCAATTGATTTGTAATTCAGAGCATCATCAATGTGATCGGATTGCGCCGCTTTAGAGATATCGGTGGCCATCTCTAAATCGATACTAACGGTTTGTTTGATCTCGCGTTCCCAATCAAAAATACCGATGATGGTCGAGACTTGTAAATCTCTGATATAAACAATGTCAGGTTTAGGCATAGTTCGTCGTTCTTTATTGAGCCTTGAGCAGAAAGGAAGTAACATTCTACCAGTGGACCCGAGTCCCAACAATCACCGGTATTCAATTTTGACATACTTACTCATATCAATGTCATATCTGATTGGCTCCATATCGAGTGCCATCGTATCTTGTCGACTAGTCGGCGCCGATGATCCCCGCACGGTTGGTTCAAATAATCCCGGTGCGACCAATGTCTATCGAACTGCGGGAAAAAAAGCAGCGATACTGACCTTTATTGGCGACTTCTTAAAAGGTGTTTTACCTGTCTGGATTGCCAGCTTTTTCGTGGAGGATGCCTTCGTCCTGAGTTTGGTGGCGCTGGCTGCACTGATTGGTCATTGTTTTCCGCTATTTTTTCAATTTCGAGGTGGCAAAGGTGTCGCCACTGCGTTTGGCGCATTACTGATCCTGCACTGGAATATTGGTGTCAGTCTCATGGTGGTATGGCTGGTAGTTTTTGTACTGACGAAAATTTCTTCGCTCTCGGCCATTATCATGGCTCTGACAATCCCACTGTCGACCTTTTATGTGCATCCCGAGGCCATGCTGCCGATGAGTGCGATCGCCATCATTATATTGCTCAGACACTATGGCAATATTGTCAAATTACTCAGTGGCGATGAGCATGGATTTAAAAAGAAAAAATCTGACTAGGTTTATTTATCGTGCCAGTCTGGCATTAGTCACACAGTGGCGGTAATTTGGCAAGAGGCCAGCGCGGGTTTACCGCAATCGCCAGATCGGCAAACTGACCAGCTTTAAATCGATGATAGCCAGCAAATGCGATCATGGCACCATTATCGGTGCAAAATTCCGGTCGGGGATAATACACTGTTGCATGTAGGTCATGCGCTAATTTCTCAAGCCGCGCACGTATCGCTGAATTGGCACTTACACCACCGGCGACAACCAGTCGTGATAGTCCGGTGTGCTCAAGAGCACGACGGCATTTGATGGCAAGTGTCTCGCTCACAGCATCCTGAAAAGCCCAGGCAATGTCGGCCTTATCCTGCTCGGTACCATCGACCGAGGCAATAGTATTGGCAGCAAAGGTTTTCAGACCACTGAAACTAAAATCCAGCCCGGGACGATTGGTCATTGGACGCGGAAATTTATACCGATCATGACTGCCCTGCTCGGCTATTTTTGATAACGCCGGACCGCCGGGATAACCAAGTCCCAGTAGTTTGGCTGTTTTATCAAATGCCTCACCGGCGGCATCATCCATTGATTCGCCCAGCAACTGATAGGCGCCAATTGCCTGCACCTCAAACAACTGGGTATGACCGCCCGAGATCAGCAGTGCCACAAACGGTGGCTCCGGCGCCGGATCTTCCAACAAAGGTGCGAGTAAATGCCCCTCCATGTGGTGTACAGCTACCGCTGGCTTATCCCAAGCCATAGCAAGACTTCGTCCGACACTGGCACCGACAAGCAATGCTCCAATCAGGCCGGGACCTGCAGTGTAAGCCACGGCATCTATGTCGTTTGCGGTGATTTCAGCATGTTCGAGTGCTGCATCAATCAATGGCAGAATTTTAGTTACATGATCTCTGGAAGCGAGCTCGGGAACCACACCACCATACTTGGCGTGAGTTGGGATTTGGGTGTGAATGACATTCGCAGTAATGCCCTGAGCATCGTTGTAAATCGCAATGCCCGTCTCATCACAAGAAGTCTCAATTCCGAGAATATTTGTCATTGTCACGCCACATGAAAAAAGGTGTGCGTGAGAATACCTTAAAATACCCTTAGTTGCATCACACAGGCCGCTGAATGACTGGGTTTTACCCACAAAAAAGATCCCGGAACACCTTTGCATTTGCCTATGAAAAAGAGTAGAATTGCGCCCTCGCGATGAAAGTCGCCAAACAACCAAATTAACTTATTGATTTTAAAGGGTTTTTAAATGCCTGCTGTTAAAGTAAAAGAAAACGAACCGTTTGACATTGCCTTGAGACGTTTCAAGCGCTCTTGTGAAAAAGCTGGAATACTGGCTGAAGTACGTCGTCGTGAATTCTATGAGAAGCCGACTTCTGTTCGCAAGCGTAAGAAAGCAGCCGCTGTTAAGCGCTCAATGAAGAAAGTCTCTCGCGAAAACGCATCTCGCGTAAGATTATACTAATTACTGTTGGTTAGCTCGTATTGTGATTATCAACGGGCTAATCAATTCCATCCAATATCAAACTCGCAAAGCCGATGACGTTAGCTGATCGTATTAAAGATGATATGAAAGTAGCCATGCGTGAGCGTGACAAGGATCGCTTGGGCACCATTCGTCTGATCCTGGCTGCTATTAAGCAACAAGAAGTTGACCGCAGAGAAACACCGACTGATGATGACGTACTCGCCATTTTAAATAAAATGGTTAAGCAGCGTCGTGACAGCATCGAGCAGTTCAATAAGGCCGGTCGTGACGAGCTTGCTGCAAAAGAGCAATCTGAGATTGATATTATTCAGGACTATCTCCCTGAGCAGTTATCGCAAGACGATATCCTGGCACTGGTTGATGAAGCCATCAACGCCACAGGTGCCGAATCAATGCGTGATATGGGTAAAGTCATGGGCATGCTAAAGCCGAAGTTGCAAGGCCGCGCTGACATGGGTCAAGTGAGCGGTCTTATCAAGTCTAAACTCGGTTAATTATCGCCTAGCCTAGTTGCCTTGTCAGGACGAATCCCACAAACTTTCATCGATGACATTCTGGCCAGAACTGATCTGGTTGAACTAATAGAAAGTCGCGTACCACTGAAAAAAGCTGGCACCAACTATAAGGCTTGCTGCCCTTTTCACAACGAGAAAACCGCCTCTTTTAATGTCAATGGCCAGAAACAGTTCTATCACTGCTTTGGCTGCGGCGCGAGCGGTAACGCGATAAGCTTCATGATGGAATATGACCGACTCGATTTTCCTGATGCCGTTGACGAGCTTGCCGGTCGACTTGGACTAGAAGTGCCTCGTGAAGCCTCGAGCATGCCCCAAGTCAGCAAAAGCCTGTATGAAATAATGCAACAGTCGAGTGATTTCTACGCCAGTCAGCTCAATCGCAGCCAGACAGCGCGACAGTATCTGAGTTCACGTGGCCTGAATCAGGCTGTGAGTGATCAATATCACATTGGTTTTGCGCCCGATGCCTGGTCAGGTTTGATGGATCATATCGGTCGCGGTAAGGATACCGTTGAGCAACTGATAGATGTCGGCATGGTGGTCAAGAACGACAAGGGTAAAACCTATGATCGTTTCCGTAACCGTTTGATGTTCCCAATCAGAAACAAGCGCGGCAAAGTCATTGCTTTTGGCGGCCGGATTATTGGCGATGGACAACCTAAGTATCTGAACTCACCTGAAACGGATATTTTTTCTAAGGGCACTGAGCTATATGGGCTTTATGAAGCCAAGCAGGCCAACCGCACCCTGAATCGCTTGATTATTGTTGAAGGCTACATGGATGTCGTGGCACTGGCTCAATTTGGAATTACCTATGCTGTCGCCACCCTCGGTACAGCCACGACCGACTTCCACTTGAAAGAGCTGTTTAAACAAACCAATGAGGTGATTTTCTGCTTCGATGGTGACAAGGCAGGACGCGATGCGGCATGGAAGGCTCTGAACATCAGCCTACCACATATTCGTGGTGATCGTCTGGTGCGGTTTATGTTCCTGCCACAGGGCGATGATCCAGATACTCGCGTGCGTGCAATTGGTAAGGAAGCCTTTGAGCAGGATTTGGATAGTAGTTATTCACTGTCCACCTACCTGTTGCAATCGCTCGTGAATAATCAGTCGCTGGATTCGGCCGACAGTAAAAGTAGTTTTATTGGTCGTTTAGCGCCGTATTTAGACAAGATTAGCCATCCGATATACTTTGATATGGTGCTTGAAGAAGCCGCTCAAATGCTCAATCTGAATGCTGAGCAGTTGGCAAAACGTCTAAAGCCAGAATTACCTGCTGCACCTGCACAAAAAATGAGCAATCCGGCCAGTCATAAGAAAACCATTACCCCCATGCGTATGGTCATTGGTTTGCTGGTCCAGAACCCACAATTATCGACCGAGGTCACATCGACAGATTGGTTGGCAAAAATTGAACAACCCGGCAGTAATCTATTGAAACAACTGCTTGATTTATTGCACCAAAACCCCCATCTATCTACAGGTAGCTTGTTGGAGCATTGGCGCGACTTATCTGAGTATAAGCAGTTGAAAACATTAGCAAGTTGGGATCTGATGATGGAAGAAGATTCCCTTGTTTTAGAGGTATTTCGTGATTCTATACGTAAGTTATTTGATGAACTGCGCCAAAAAAGACAGGATTTCTTAATTGCTAAGCAGAAAAATGGTGCCCTAAGTCCCGAAGAAACCGAGGAATTACGACATCTTTTGTCAATAAAATCGTGAATACCGTCATATTCTAAAAAAATAGACAGTATCGCGACTTTCAAGATTCAGATCTTGAACTAAATTATATATAATGCCCGGCTTGCCAGATGGCCGGGCACAGTTAACCGAATATAGTGAAGTAGAAACTCTATGGACAAATCGCAAAAACGCTCACAGCTGAAAGAACTCATCACCAAAGGTAAAGAGCAAGGTTACTTAACCTACGCCGAGGTCAATGACCATTTGCCAGAAGATGTGATCGATTCTGATCAGATCGAAGATATTATTCGCATGATTAATGACATGGGCATTACAGTCCATGAGACAGCACCTGATGCTGACGAGTTACTCATGGCTGACGAGCAACAGGTCGAAGACGAAGATGCGGCAGAAGCTGCAGCAGCGGCACTGGCCAGCGTAGAGGCTGATTTTGGTCGTACCACCGATCCTGTTCGTATGTACATGCGTGAGATGGGTACCGTTGAGCTACTCAGCCGTGAGGGTGAGATTGAGATTGCAATTCGCATCGAAGAAGGTGTGCGTCAGGTTCTTTCTGCACTTTCGGAATACCCAGGTACCATCGAACGTGTTCTTGATGAATACGATCGCTATGAAGCGGGTGAAATCAAAATTACTGACTTCATCACAGGTTTCGCCACAGAAGATGATGAGACCCACAACGCCGGTGCGACGCACGTTGGTTCAGATCTTCCTGAAGAAGAGCTCGCTGATGAAGATGACGATATAGATTCAGATGATGACGATGATGATGATGATGAAATCAATAAGATGCCTTCGGAAGAAGAGATTCGTGATCACTTCGTTGCTCTTAGAAAGCAATTTGATAAGACCGTAGCGGCAATTGACAAGTACGGTAAATCACACAAGAGCGCAAAGAACCAGATTGAAAAACTCAGTGACCTGTTTTTAGAAATTAAGCTCATTCCAAAGCAGTTCGATGCCTTGGTAAATCACATGCGAGACATGATGACGACGCTGCGTACGCAAGAGCGCTTAATCATGAAGTTATGTTGTGAGCGTGCAACTATGCCACGCAAGAAGTTTATCTCGACATTCCCGAATAACGAGACTGACATAGAGTGGATCAACGCCCAAATCAATGCTGGCGAAGACTGGTCATCGAGTTTAGAAGAGCATGTTGAAGACATCATCCGAGCTCAGCGTAAGATGATTCATCTTGAAAAGACTGCGAATCTAAATATTGTCGAAATTAAAGAAGCTAATCGTAAGATGTCGATTGGTGAAGCCAAAGCACGCCGTGCGAAGAAAGAGATGGTCGAGGCGAACTTGCGTCTTGTTATCTCGATTGCCAAGAAATATACCAACCGAGGCCTACAATTCCTTGACCTGATTCAGGAAGGTAACATTGGTCTAATGAAGGCAGTTGATAAGTTCGAATACCGCCGTGGTTATAAGTTCTCGACTTATGCAACATGGTGGATTCGTCAGGCAATTACACGTTCTATTGCTGATCAGGCGCGCACGATTCGTATTCCGGTTCACATGATTGAAACAATCAATAAGCTGAACCGCATTAGCCGTCAAATGCTGCAGGAAATGGGGCGTGAACCACAGCCAGAAGAATTGGCAGAGCGCATGGACATGCCTGAAGATAAGATTCGCAAGGTACTCAAGATTGCTAAAGAGCCAATCTCAATGGAAACACCTATTGGTGATGATGAAGATTCGTCACTGGGCGATTTCATTGAAGATGCGAACATGGACTCACCTGTAGATGATGCAACAACTGAGTCTCTGCAAGAAACCGTTCGTGAGATTCTTGGTAGCCTGACAGCTCGTGAAGCGAAAGTTCTGAGAATGCGTTTTGGTATTGATATGAACACTGACCACACACTTGAAGAGGTTGGTAAACAGTTTGACGTTACACGTGAACGTATCCGTCAAATTGAAGCGAAAGCACTTCGCAAACTTCGTCACCCTACCCGCTCTGAGCGCGTACGTAGTTTCTTAGACGACAAGTAAATTTTTGATTTACAACTAAGGGGAGTTTTCAGTAAACTCCCCTTTCTTTATATGGCCCCTAGCTTAGGCGAGGGGAGCGTCGTAAACAAAGCACTGCTTTGTGCGACCCGAGCGACAAAAATCTAGGATTTTTGGCCGTGCGCGAACATTGAAGCCTCGCTTCAATGTAGTAAGCGCAAGTCACGTGATGTATTCCCGTATATGACGTGCCACGGTCGAGGGTTCAATTTTAGTAGTTCGTAAGACAATTCATGGCCCCTTAGCTCAGTTGGTTAGAGCACCCGACTCATAATCGGTAGGTCCCCTGTTCAAGTCAGGGAGGGGCCACCATCTCACCATTCGGGACTTATCATTCTATGATTTCCAAAACATCTGGCGTCTGAATAATGATTCAGGAATGAGTAAAGGATTATCTGGCATTT
>CAZLIR010000027.1:0-13876 GCA_964559635.1 uncultured Enterobacterales bacterium | reverse complement strand
GTATTACTATTACTCATCTTAGCCTACACGACTAACTTTAGGAATGATCCGGGTCAACTAATCTCCATGAAAGTGAGAATTCAATTGCATCGCTCATGAGCAATTTGTCATTATTCTCGAAAAGTGACTATTACCCCTTAAATTATGGTAACATTTTGTTACATTAGTATTTTTTGGCTAGTAGTATGGGCTCAGAAAGTTTATTTACTCAATGTAAAACCTGTAATAAAGAGATAGCTGTCTCCGCAAAGTCTTGTCCTCATTGCGGTGCTAAGAAAAAGTTATCGGCTCTGCAATGGGTGGGAATTTCATTTGCAGTGCTCATCGTTATCGGCATGTTTAATAACTCAGATGAGCAGGCAGTCATATTGGATGAGTCTGAAGCCATTGCCATAGAGAACCAGTCTGCCGGCGATGGATCAACGCCACAAACTCAAGCCGTTACAATACCCACACTGCCCAGTGAGCAGGTGCAATTTACCAACACTGTAGATAAGTATGTTGAATTATTTGATGCGGCCAAAAATGAACTGCAAGAATCGCGCTTAAGGGAATTGCGCCGAATAGACCTCTCAGCTCTGAAAAGCACTGCGGTTGTCCTGAATTGGCAGGGTAAAATCAAGCAACTTGAAACTAATACAGATGGCCATGCCATCCTATCGGTGCGTATCTCACCCAATATCCACATAAAAACCTGGAATAATTCATTTTCAGATATTGGCTCAGATACCTTAATTCTCAAAAATAGCAGTTTATATAATTCACTCTTCGATCTGAGTGTTGGCGAAACAATTGAATTTAGTGGTCGATTTTTCTTCAATGATGTTGACCACTTTAAAGAAACGAGTCTCACGATTAGAGGCTCGATGAGAGAGCCGGAGTTTTTATTCCGGTTTGATGAAGTAAATCCAATTAACTAGTTAAATAGGAGTTTAGTTATGGCGATGATTCAATGTCCAGAGTGTAGTACTGATGTGAGTGATACCGCTCTAAAGTGCCCAAGTTGTGGTGTTCAGTTAAGAAAACCAACACGCTCACTATTCGGTAAAATCATTAAGTGGACTTTTATCGGGTTTAATATCCTGATGCCATTATGGTTGTTCGCTGGGATGGACGCTGCCACAGAGGGTATGGATACCATGTCCGAAGCAGAGCAGGCGGGTACTGCAATAGGTGCCGGTATTGGAGGTATGCTAGTCGTATCAATCTGGGTTTTTGGCGATATTATATTAGGTTTATTCGTCTTATTTACACGCCCGAAATCCTGACGGCATAAATTAGTAAGAACGAATTAAAAGGCCCGCAATCGCGGGCCTAGAGTCTCTATTTTTCAAATTTATTCTTCACATACTTATCAAGCCAGACATCTTGCTCCCATAACAGGTGCATAATACTCTCTTTGGCTCGATAGCCATGCGATTCTTTGGGTAACATTACCAGACGAGCAGTGGCGCCTAGTCCTTTTAAGGCATTAAAGTAACGCTCACTTTGCAGTGGGTAGGTTCCACTGTTGTTATCAGCTTCGCCATGAACAATCAAAAGCGGTGTTTTCATTTTATCAGCGTGCATGAAGGGCGACATGGTGTAATACACCTCCGGTGCCTCCCAGTATGAGCGCTCCTCAGATTGGAAGCCAAACGGTGTGAGTGTACGGTTGTATGCACCGCTACGTGCAATTCCCGCTGCAAACAGATCGGAATGCGACAGCAAGTTAGCCACCATAAAGGCGCCATAACTGTGGCCACCAACAGCAACACGCTCCGGGTCGATTAATTCACGTTCATTGAGTGCATCGATAGCCGCTTTAGCATTAGCGACCAATTGCGTTCGGAATGAATCATTGGGCTCCTTATCTCCTTCACCGACTATGGGAAAAGCGGCATCGTCCAGTACCACATAACCTTTGGTAACCCAGTAGATTGGCGAGCCCCAGAACGGATAGGTAAACTCATTCGGATTTTGGGTATTCTGGCTGGCGCTATTCTTGTCTTTATACTCTCTGGGATAGGCCCAAAGGATCATCGGATAACGCTCGCCTTCAACATAGTTTGTGGGTAAATACAGCGTGCCGGTCAGTTCTAAGCCGTCATCGCGCGTATATGATATGACCTCTTTACTGACATCCTGAATACTCTTAAAGGGATTCTCAAACTGCGTTAACTGTTGCAGTTTGTCTTGCCCTAACTGTCGGAAAAAGTAATTCGGATATTGGTCACTGGCTTCGATTCTAACCAATAATCGCTGGCGTGCGACATCAAAATCACGGAGATCTTCGATCCGATCGGTATAGTTTGATTGATACAAACGCTGCTTGGATTGATCCGCTAATGACATGCGATCGAGGAATGGAAACTGGCCATCTTTAGTAAAACCATCACCCAACAGATAGATTGAACCTTCGTTCATCGCAATGACGTTGCGACCAAATTCATTACGTCGCATAACGACACTGCCCGGATCACTATAGGAATCCTGATAATTGCGATCAGATAGAATTTTCGGTGCGACATTATCATCAGAGGGATTAAACCAGTAGGTCTTCACATTTCGAGTATTCCACCAGTAATCAATGGCTAAGGCGTTATCATCGTCACCCCACATGAGGTTGTAAACACGATTGATGCTCTTAAATAACGGCCTGGCCTCACCATCAAATGGCGCAGCCAACTCACTTACCTGGTCTCTATACTCAACTTCTTTTGCAGCATCTCCACCATCTAATGCCTCAGCAAAGGCCAGCGTCGCAGCCTGATCATTACGCCAGGAAATATTTCTACGACCTTGGCGAACTGACATGAAGCCCTTCGGTAAATCTTCAATCAAAGGCACAGAAACTATCTCAGAGACCAATTTCCCTTTGCTACTGTATACCGTACTGGTCATAGGGAAACGGCGGTAGGGCACGAGATATGAGAAGGGGCGATCGTACTCATTCACCAACACATATTTGCCATCTGGAGATATATTTATATCGCCATACATCGCGGGTTTCTGCCCAGGTTGTGCTTCTGCCAGTGATGGTTACTCTTTTAAGCTCAGAGCGCGCCAGTTGCTCAAAGTTAAATTCATCATTTTTATTTTTCAACAAATCCTGATAGGTTCGATTCTGGGCCTTTTTACCATCGCTGACACTCACTGTTGGTCCAACAGGGATTGCTTCTGAGGTATTAATCAGGGGCTTGCGATCAGCAGGTATGACTTTAACAATCATTGACTTGTTATCTGCCATCCAGTCGATTGGATTACCCATATTGGCATTCAAAATTCCCTTCGTCAGGCGTTTCGCAGTCGCCTTTTTGACATTAAGTATCCATAGCTCTACACCTGATTGAGTGGTATTGGTCATAGCAATATATGACTGGTTGGGTGACCAAACAAAATTAGCCAGTCGTGGCTTTTGTGGTAGTCCTTTTACCGCGCGAATTTTAGTATCTCCTACGGTTTGTAACTGAACCTCGTTGTAATAGGTTACACGGCTACCGATATTGGTTTTAGGGTCGATGCGTAATCCAGCTAATCTGAGTTCCTGAATCGAAAGCTCTTCGATTGATTTATAGGTGTCCCGTGATAACAAGACCATATTTTCGCGCGCATCATCGATGAGTGTTCGCGGTGCTAATTTGACATCAACCAGATCGAGGATCTCTTTACTTGGCTTTTGATAACCGAGTCCATCAGTATTGGCGGATAATTGGTTCAGAGCAAAAATAGCTAGAAGCAGGCTGAATAATTGGATCTGGATTCGCAAAATATATCTCCATCTATAGTTTGTATTATTGAGAGGTGACAGACATTATCCTCGCAATGCATGAAATGTCCAACAGAATTGAAACAGGGTTAGTAACTTCCATGCTGATGACCACTTGAGAGAAATGCAAAAGGCAAAAAAGTCAGACATAAGCCTGACTTTTTCTTGATTTTGGTCGGGGTGAGAGGATTTGAACCTCCGACCACATGCACCCCATGCATGTGCGCTACCAGACTGCGCCACACCCCGTTAAGGCTGAGAATTCTAATCTGTATTACCTGATTAAACAACTCCTAACAGACAATTAAACCAGCGCTATGATTCATTTACTTACAACCTGTTCAGCTTTTGCTAATTGTGAAGGGTGAATACTCAGTGATACACTTTTTTCATTGAATTGAGGTGCTCTGTTTATGAAATCATTTGATCCTATTTACCAACGTGCATTAAATCGTAAAGGCGAGGAGGTCCTTGCTGCCAGTATGCCGGGGAAACCTCTCAGCAAAGCGAAATTGGCCAAGATTCCTACCGATCGCTACTTGGCGCAAATGACTAAATGTATTTTTAAAGCCGGTTTTGTCTGGCGAGTGATAGACAGCAAGTGGGATGGCTTCGAGACGGCATTCTGGAATTTCAATGTCAATCGTTGTGCCTACATGAGCTTTGAGGATATTGAAACACTGCGCAAGGATGAGCGCATTATTCGCAATCCGCAGAAAATTAAATCGGTTCAAGCCAATGCCACTATGATCCTGGAACTAGAGCAGGAATACGCAGAGCAATATAAAGACTTCTCCGAATTGGTTGCCCGGTGGCCTGATGAACAGTTTGTTGATTTGTTAGAGTTACTGCATAAACGCGGCTCGCGGTTAGGTAAACAAACCGCGATGTACTTTATCCGATTTATGGGGCGTGATGGTTATGTCATTGGCCGTGATGGTGCGGCTGCACTGGTTAATGCTGGAGTAGTTGATAAGCCACCCAGTTCCAAGAAGAGCTGGCAGCAGGTGCAAGCAGCATTTAATCAGTGGCGTGAGGAAACAGGCTATAACTTCAGCACCTTGAGTCGCATAATGGCAATGTCTATTGATGCTTAATACTGAATATCAAACATCACTGTTTCATAATTTTTTCTGTCGCGTGAATTAGTTTTACTGTCAGTGCATCCGGGTTTGTCGTCTGGGATTGTGATTTTTCAGTTTGCTGCGCGATCGCCCAATCAATGTGCTCTTTCACCATTTCTGATACATCCTCACGTTTAGCCTTTAGCGCCGCTACTATTTCTGCCGAGTAACAGGCATTACCAAGTGCCACTGCGATATTACGAAGCCATCGCTCAAAACCGATTCGATAAATTGCTGATCCCGCTAAGTTGTTCTGAAAGGTGGTTTCATTCCAAGCGAATAGGGTAAGTAAGTCGACATCGGATAGGCCATTGCGGATCTGGAAATCTGTTTCTGGCGTTGGTACGGCGTATTGATTCCAAGGACAGACCAGCTGGCAATCATCACAGCCGTAGATACGGTTTCCCATCATTGGTCGAAGTGCTTCGGGTATGGCATCTTTCAATTCGATGGTCAGATATGAAATACAGCGCCGACTATCAACCACATAGGGTGCGACTATTGCATCCGTCGGGCAAATCTTCATGCAGGCGGTACAGGATTGACATTGCTCTTGCACCGGGACATCAGTTGGTAGCGGAATATTAACGAGTAGCTCGCCAAGAAAAAACCAGGACCCTGCCTGTTCATTCAACAACAAACTATGTTTCCCTACCCAGCCCAAGCCTGCTTTAGCAGCTAATGGACGCTCCAGCACAGGTGCGGAATCGACAAAAGGTCTAAAATTCAGACTCTCGCAGTGAACTTGAATCGCATCACCAAACTGCTTGAGACGTTTGCGGATGAGTTTATGATAGTCACGACCCAATGCATAGCGACTGATATAGGCCTTGTTGTCATCACTCAATGCGGCACTGAAATGAGCATCTTCCGGTAAGTAATCCATGCGCACGGAAATCACTCGGACTGTGCCGGGATGAAGCTCTTGTGGTCGTGCTCGCATCATTCCATGGCGAGCCATATACTCCATGTCACCATGATATTGTTTATCGAGCCACTGTTGCAGATAGTCTTCATGCTCCGACAAATCAATATCCGAGATACCCACTTGATTAAAACCAAACGACTTCCCCATAGACTTGATAGTCTCAGAGAGTACCGAATAATCGATGTTGGTTTGGTCGGGTGAGCCGGTCATGTTCAGAAATTGTCATACCATCATTAACTTATTCTGAGTTTATCATAGTGTTATTTGCCAAAAACGATGGTGCGCCCTTTATAAGTTAAAAAGTTCAAATCTATCAGTAGTGGGATTAAATTTGGTATTATGAAATTACAAACACAGCACGATATTCATATTATCCCTTCTCAGAGTAACTGCTGTATTTCACAGAGACGAGTGGACTATTAAGGTTTGATAGATGTTTTGGAATAAAGATACCAGTGAACTCGACAACCGCATTGCCCAATTAGAGGCCGAAGCTGTCGAAAAAGACCGACTGATCGAGTTGTATGAAAAAATTCACTTAGTTGCCACGATGAAGGGCGATTATGCTTTGAATCAGCTGGATGAAATGTCTGAGTTACGCGATTTTCTACTGCATAACATGAGCACTGTCTCTATCATTCGTGATGCAGTGGCTGAGTCTTATGAAACATTAGCCACTGAGAAGACAACACTTCAGGAGTCAATCTACAGTTTCGAGCAGATTCATGTGCTGATTACTGCCATTGCCGAGAACCTGGAGAAGATAAAGGACTACTCCGACCGAGCGACCGAGTCAGTGTCTGAGTTAGAGGCAGGAAATGACAATATCCAGCAGTTTATCAGCCAGATATCGACTATTGCTGAGCAAACCAACCTATTAGCACTCAATGCCGCTATTGAGGCAGCAAGAGCTGGTGAGCAGGGAAGAGGCTTCGCTGTCGTTGCTGACGAAGTGAGATCACTGGCGAGTAAGTCATCGGAATCCTCGTCTGAAATTACCACTATCGTGAATACCATAACCTCGCAAACTCGCACCACCAGAGAGCAAATCACTAATGCTAAGTCCTTCACAGAGGATCTGTATAACCGTGCTAATAATGTTCACGCAGTGATCGGGCAGATTTCTGAGATCACTGAAGAAATGTTCTTCATTATTAATCGTTCGACGCATATGAACTTTCTGCAAACGGTCAAGTTAGATCACGTTATCTGGAAGATGGATATTTACAAATGCTTGTGGGGAAAGAGCGATAAGAAAGCAGCGGATTTTGGCGATCATACATCCTGTCGCCTGGGCCAATGGTACTACTCTGAACAATCCGCCGAGTTAAAGTCAAACCCTGATTTTCGTAGCCTCGAGGAGCCTCATAAACGCCTGCACAAGGGTGGCACTATGGCACTGACTCATATGTCTGATCAGACAAAAGTTACTGAGGGTTTGAAGATTATGGAACAAGCAAGTTTGGAAGTGATTAATATTCTGACCAAACTCGAGCACGCGGAAATAGCAACTAAGGTAAATGTTGGTAGTAACAGCAATGATGCAGGTGATGTAGAGCTATTCTGAGAAAGCCGCATTCATTCGCAACACAGATGTTCTGGAAACCATAAGGTAGTGCGTTTTGTGCTAAATGGCTTCGATGTGAAACGATGGCTTTGGAAATTCAGTTGTGCATACGTATTCACCTTAGTACCCCAATCTAGACTTGGTACTATTACATCGCTAAAAAAATAATAAAGACTTGTCAGGGCCAGCAAGGACACACATGTTTCAATCAAGATTTGGGTTTCTAATTCCTAGAATAGCCACAGCGTTGCTATTCGTTTTTCTATACTCATGCTCGTCTAATAGCCATTTTAATTCTATTGAAAAACATACCCAGTCGTTGACGCTCAAAGCCAGCGAGTATCAGATGGTCCTAAGTGCGGTGGGGCCTGATAGTATCGAGGTAGAGGTTGTTACCGATGGTATGGAATCCTTTCCAAGTTTCGCGAAAGCGAGTGAGCGAAAATGGCCATTAAGTATAACTGAAACCGAGTACTCGTTGATGGTCACGCAAGGTCAAATAACTGCCACCATCAGTCGCTCGGATGGCTCTGTCCAATTTCATAAAAAAGGTGCGTTATTAACTGAGCAAATGCCTTACTCTGGCGAGGTTAATTTTGCCTTCAAACTTCGCTCGGATGAGCAACTGATGGGAGGTGGGCAGCGTGTTCTGGGTATGGATCGCCGTGGCTACAAACTGCCGTTATACAATCGCGCTGATTATGGCTACACCACCGAGTCAATACAGATGAATTACAGTCTGCCTGCGGTCATGAGTAGCCAGCAATACTATTTATTGTTTGATAACACCGCCAAGGGTGAACTCGATCTCGACTCAGAGAACAAGAATATCCTCTCATTTAATGCAGTAGGCGGCAGATCGGCCTATATCATCGGTGCAGATACTAACTACCCGGGACTGATTGAAGAATATGTCGAAGTTACCGGCAAACCCGTCATGTTACCGCGCTGGGCTCTGGGTCACTTTATCTCACGGTTTGGTTATCACACACAGCAGGAAGTAACCGAAGTCGTTAAACTCACGCAAGCCAAAGATTTAGCAGCAGATGCTGTGATTCTGGATTTATATTGGTTCGGTCAGAGTATCTTCAATCATATGGGCAATTTGGATTGGGATAAAAATGATTTCCCCGATCCACAAGCGATGATAAGTGACTTTACAGAGAACAATATCAAGACCATTCTAATTACCGAGCCGTTCATTTTATCAAGTTCGAATAAGTGGCAAGAGGCTGTCGAGGCCGGTGCGATAGCAACCAATGAAGATGGTGAGCCTTATCGCTATGATTTTTACTTTGGAAACACCGGTCTGGTAGATATTTTCAGTGATAAAGGTCGCGACTGGTTCGCTGATCAATACTTCGGACTCTTGGAGCAACAAGTCGCGGGACACTGGGGTGATTTAGGTGAGCCGGAAGTGCATCCTGATGATATTCAGCACTTTCTAGAAACCACAGGTAAGTATGTTCGAGGGGATGTATTACACAATGCCTACGGTCACGAGTGGGCCAAATTAGTCTTCGATGTTGAGACCGCTTATCAGCCGAATAATCGTCCATTCATTCTGATGCGTTCAGGTTTTGCCGGAACCCAACGGTTCGGTATTGTGCCCTGGACTGGTGATGTCAGTCGCAGTTGGGGTGGTCTGAAACCTCAGGTGGAGTTAACGCTACAGATGAGCCTTTTTGGTTTAGGTTACACCCACTCTGATATTGGTGGCTTTGCCGGCACAGAGGGATTTGAACCTGAGATGTATTTAAGATGGTCTCAGTACGGCATATTCCAACCGATTTATCGCCCCCACGCTCAGGAGCAGGTGGCCTCTGAAGTGGTATTCCAAGATCCGGAGATAATCGATATTGTGCGTGACTTTGTGAAGTTGCGATATCAATTAACGCCATACAACTACACCCTTATGCACGAGCACACGCAAACTGGTATGCCACTCATGCGCCCCATGTTATTCGAGAATGATGAATGGCTGGCTATCAAAGACCAATACCTCTGGGGTGATGCGTTTCTGGTTAAACCCGTTACCGATCCCGGCGTCACCGAGAGTTCAGTACTACTACCAGAGGGCTATTGGTTTAATTTCTGGAACAATGACGTCTATGAAGGTGATGCAACGGTCAAAGTACCTGTGACTTTGAACGATATACCGGTATTGGTCCGTGCGGGTGCTTTTGTACCGATGGTGCCCGAATTGAACAATCTGACGACCTATACAACGAACCAGTTAATTGTTCATTACTATCATCACGACTCCGTAACGCAGGCCGAAGGACAGATGTATGACGATGATGGCTTATCGGCTGATGCCTTCGCCGCCGGGAATTATGAGTTGATTACATTCAGCGCCAATAATCAGCCAGAGCAGTTGCAGATCAACATGGCCAAAGAAGGTGTTGGCTTCGATACCGCTAACCAGACACGACAGATCAAACTGGTGATTCATGGCCTGACTCAACCGCCAAAGCAAATTCTCAATGGTACACTGCAAGTCGACAATTACAGCTTCGAGCAAGCCATCGGGCAACTCATCATTGAACTGGATGAGTCAGCACTGATGAAACAAATAACACTAATCAAATGAGTTTAACGATGAATCTCTCCGACATGACAACTATCCGACCACTCATCGCAGTATTATTGTCAGCCATATTAATATTCCTGATTGAAACCAGAACTGTCAGTGCTTCTGAAGAGATCACACCTGATGCAGGTTCAAATAAAGCTGTCATCTATCAGGTCATGACGCGTCTGTTTGGTAACGACAACCTGACCAATAAGCCTTGGGGAACTATCGAGGAAAATGGTGTTGGTAAGTTCAATGATTTTACCCCTGAAGCGCTCGCTGCCATTAAAGCTTATGGTACTACTCATGTTTGGTACACTGGCGTGCCTCACCATGCTGTGATCCGCGATTATAGTGAATTTGGCATAACTCAGGATGACCCGGATGTAGTTAAAGGACGCGCTGGTTCACCCTATGCCGTTAAAGATTATTACAACGTCAATCCAGATCTGGCGGTGAATCCAGACAGTCGATTAGCAGAATTCAAGGCACTTATCCAACGCACCCACGAGGCGGGGATGAAAGTCATGATTGATATCGTGCCCAACCACGTGGCCCGCCGCTATGAGTCCATCTCCAAACCTGAGGGTATTCGAGACCTTGGTCAAGACGACGACACTTCGTTGGAATACCACCGAGACAATAATTTTTACTACATTGTTGGCGAGGCATTTAAAGTACCGGTATTACCTGATGGGCTAGTATCTTTGGGCGGTGATAGTCATCCTTTAGCCGACGGTTTATTTGATGAAAACCCCGCTAAGTGGACCGGAAATGGTGCCCGTCGTGTACAACCCAAACATGATGATTGGTTCGAGACGGTCAAAGTAAATTATGGTGTCAAACCGGACGGAACATATGATTTCGACCGGTTGCCTGATGGTTATGACGAGCTGTCGACCAAGGCGCATTTTGCCTATTGGCAGCATCGCGATGTGCCAAGTTCGTGGGTCAAATTTAAAGAGATATGCCTGTATTGGATTACCCATGGTGTCGATGGTTTCCGCTATGACATGGCAGAGATGGTACCAGTAGAATTTTGGAGTTATCTGAACGCTCATATTAAACAAGTGAACCCGGATGCGTTATTAATGGCTGAAGTTTATAACCGTGATTTGTATCGTGATTACATTCATTTAGGGCGCATGGATGTGTTATATGACAAGGTCGATTTATACGATGTATTGAAACTGGTGATGCAGAAGAAGGCCGAGGCGTCAGATCTGATAGCAATCACCGATTCAGTTTCAGACATTGAGCAATATATGGTGCATTTCCTCGAGAATCACGATGAGCAACGCATCGCGAGTCCAGATTTTGCCGGTGACCCACTGAAAGGAAAACCAGCCATGGTTCTCTCGGCACTTCTCGGCCGTGGTCCAACCATGCTTTATTTTGCTCAGGCACTGGGTGAGGCAGGTGATGGTGATGCTGGATGGGGTGCATCTACCCGTACCACTATTTTCGATTATTGGGGACTCGAGAGTATTAAGAATTGGCGTAATGGTGGGCGCTACGATGGCGCCAATCTGGCAACATGGCAGACAGATTTGCAGCGTTATTACCAGAGACTTCTCAATGTATCAGCCGATGAGGCCGTGTTTGCGGGTGATTATCAAGAGATACATTCATTGAATATTGCCACAGAAAATCAACAGTATACTGAGCAGCAGTTTAGCTTTATCCGATACACAGCGGACGAAATCGCGGTCATTGTGGTTAATTTTGCTGATAAGCCGCTGACAACCGCACTTAAATTGCCCAGTAATCTCGGCTCTGATCCATACTCAATACCCGATGAGTGGCAAGAATTGCTAACACAGACTAATTATAAAACGACTGATTCATCAGCTAAGACCTTGAATCTCGCGATAGGTGCTAATGACGCCGTTGTCCTAAAAGCGAAACGGAGATAATAACAATGACAACTAAACCAACGCTCTCATTTTGGCAAATTTGGAATATGTGTTTTGGATTCTTCGGGATTCAGTTTGGTTTTGCGCTACAGAACAGTAACACCAGCCGTATTTTTCAGACACTCGGTGCTGATTATAATGAGATGACAATTCTGTGGGTCGCAGCGCCTATCACTGGCTTGATTGTCCAACCAATCATCGGTTACATGAGTGACAATACCTGGGGTAAACTGGGACGCAGAAGGCCTTATTTCCTTTACGGTGCGATTCTCGCCAGCTTATCTTTGATCATCATGCCGAACTCTCCGACACTATGGATTGCCGCCGGAATGCTGTGGATTATGGACGCCTCAATTAATGTCTCCATGGAGCCATTCCGCGCCTTTGTTGGTGACATGTTACCTAAAAAGCAGCGCTCTTTCGGTTATGCCATGCAAAGCTTTTTTATTGCGGTGGCTTCAGTCATTGCCTCGGCACTGCCCTGGATGATGACTAACTGGTTTGGCATTAGCAATGTCGCGGATGAGGGAGCGATACCCGAGTCGGTCAAGTTTGCCTTCTATGCCGGTGGCATTATTTTCTTCCTGGCTGTGTTATGGACGGTCATTTCCACTAAAGAGTACACCCCAGAAGAACTGGAAGCCTTCGAAAAGTTAGAGAATGAGGATGAGAATGCCCCAGAGTACCATGCGACTCGCAGCGCTGCTGAATTCTTCAAAAGTGGTCTAATCTGGTCTGTGGTGGGTATTGCCTCGAGTTGGTATGTACTGGATAACCTGGATTCTCTGGATAAAAACTTAACGTTGCTAACCTTTGGTCTCCTGAGTTTTGGCTTGTTACAACTTATCGCTGGCTGGTTGGAACAAGGCCGCTCAGAAAACGGCTTTTTGATCGTTATGAAAGATCTATTCAACATGCCACCGACCATGAAACAACTCGCGGTAGTACAATTTTTCTCCTGGTTCCCATTTTTTGCCATGTGGACTTCAGCGACCACCGCTGTGACATCATTTCATTATGGTACTTCAGACCCAACCTCGGCGTTATTTAACGAGGGTGCTGACTGGGTGGGTGTGCTGTTTTCAGCTTACAACCTAACGTCTGTTGTGGCAGCGATCACTATCTCATTAGTAGTGAAAAAGATTGCCACCAAATATGCGCATATGTTTAACCTGTTACTTGGGGGCATTGGCTTTATCTCGTTCGTGATCATCAAAGATCCGCAGTGGCTCATTCTGTCGATGGTTGGGGTTGGCTTTGCCTGGGCCTCGATTCTTAGCCTGCCCTATGCGTTATTATCCAACGCCCTGCCAATCAAAAAGATGGGCCTGTTTATGGGTATATTTAACTTCTTTATCGTGCTACCGCAGATACTGGCTGCCAGTATCTTGGGCTTCCTGATTAACACATTCTTCGATGGCCAGACCATCTATGCACTGGTGATTGGTGGTGTCAGCATGATCCTTGCCGCCTTCATGTGTGTCCGTGTTCAAGAACCAAAAATGGATTAATAATTGTGAATAACAACCTGCAAGTTTTGACCTTAACATCATTGTTGCTGCTATCGGCCTGTAATTCAACAGAGCCTTCCGCGCCTCAACCTGAGTCGGTACAACAGCCTGAGAGAAGTATCGTTGGTACTCATGAGCCGTTCGCTAGTGAAAATGTCTACTTCCTGATGACGGATCGTTTTGTCGATGGTGATCAAAGTAACAACTATACAGAGCAGGGGGGAGATTATCCAACCTGGATGGCTGAAATGGTGGCAGAGAATGGCTCTGATAAAGCCTATGTCGGATACATGGGCGGCGACTTTAAAGGCATAGTGGATAATGCCGGATACATTCGAGATATGGGATTCACCGCGATATGGCTGACCCCGATTGTAAACAATCCTGATCAGGCATTTAGTGGTGGCGAGCCCATTAATTTTGGTGGCGCATTCAGAGACGGCGGTAAAACCGGCTATCACGGCTACTGGGGCGTTAATTTTTACGAGTTGGATGAGCATTTACCCT
>CAZLIR010000026.1:0-13938 GCA_964559635.1 uncultured Enterobacterales bacterium | reverse complement strand
CTTGTACAAACTTGCAGAATCAATCACTTTCCATGTTTGACCATTGGCGAGCGTGAACTCGTCATCTTTCTTCAGACCGGCAAATTCACCCGGTATGGTTGATGTCATGGTGTCGATATCGGCTGCGCTACTCCTAGTTTCCAGACCAAATTGACTGGTGGGTGAGTTAATCACAGGAGCGGTCGCGACGGCATTTCGTTCTGCAACATTGGTTGCCTGACTGGCTTGTTGTGATGCTGACATACTCTCGATGGCATAATCCGTTACATTGCCTGACAGACGGTCAAAACAGGCAAGGCGTTTGAGATCACGCTTGATGGAAGCACATTCTTTCATGGCATCATTTAATGATTCTGCAGCCTGAACCGGTACAGCCAATGGCAACAATAAACCAAGCAGTAAGTAAAATCGTTTTGTCATAACTCTCTCTTAAGAATTTGATTCGGCGGTGTCTGATGGCGCCCTTGTTTTGACGAAGCCAGCGAAATAGACGCCCACCTCAAACAATGCCCACATCGGAATCGCTAGTAAGGTTTGCGATATTATATCCGGTGGCGTCAACAGCATACCAATTATAAAGACGCCGACGATAACGTAAGGCCGTTTAGCACGCAAGTTTTCTTGGCTTGTTAGGCCCATCTTGACGAGCAAGATAACCGCCACGGGTATTTCAAATGTGACACCAAAGGCGAAGAATAGTTTCAAAACTGTGTTCAAATAGCTACTGATGTCCGGCATGGTTTGTACGCCCTCAAGCTCAATCGCAGCCAAGAAGCCGAACGCCAGCGGAAACACAACATAGTAAGCAAATGCCAAACCGCAGTAGAACAATACCGTGCTCGAGATCATCAATGGCACAGCCAGTCGTTTTTCGTGGGTATAAAGCCCCGGCGCTATGAACCCCCAAATCTGACTCAGTAGATAAGGCATCACGATGAACATGGATAGCACCATGGTTAATTTGAAGGGTGTGAAGAAGTTTGCCAAGACGTCGGTCGCGATCATGCTTGAGCTATTGGGAATCGCAGACAGTAAAGGCATGGCAATGAAGTGATAAATGTCATTAGCCCAATAAAATAAACCGACAAATACAATCAAAATAGATAGCACCATCCGTAACAGACGTGTGCGTAATTCAACCAAATGCTCCATCAGTGGCATTTCGGCCATTTTTTCTTGGTTATGAATCGTTTGCTTTGTCATTGTTTTTTGCCTGATCCGGCTGATCGGTGGCTGCTGTACCTGAATCAGTCGTAGCACGGGGCTGTTGTCCAAGCGAACTTAGATCGGCAACCGTTTCATCAACTGTTTGCTTGAAATCGTCCATTCCAGACTGCTCACGGAGTTGTTGCTCTTGATCGGCCATTTTTCTGCGCAGTTCATCAAGTTGTAGTTCGCGATCAATTTCGCTTTTAACATTCGTTACCATGCTGCGAAATTTACCAAACCATTTGCCAGCTGTGCGCGCTGCAATGGGAAGCCGCTCAGGCCCTAAAACCAACAGTGCCACTGTGGCAATCAGGCATAGCTCCCAAAAGCCAATATCAAACATGCGTTACTCTGATTTGCTTTTGTCTTGGGTACTGGTGGTTTGTTCGGAGGCCTCACCTTCAATAACGCGGCCGGTTGATTCATCGTTAGACTGAGTTGCCTCGCCATCCATCTCTTTTTTGAATCCCTTGAAAGCACCACCGAGGTCACTACCAATATTTTTAAGTTTCTTGGTGCCAAAAAGTAAAATGATGATGACCAGTACGATAAGTAACTGCCAAATACTGATGCCCATGGTTAAACTCCTGTGTTATGCAAAAGGAAGCGGTCCGCCACCTAAAATGTGTATGTGCAGGTGGTAAATTTCCTGACCACCGCCCTTGTTGGTATTAATTATGGTCCGATAGCCAGCTTCTAATCCAGCCTGTTTAGCGACTTTCGGTATCGTTAACATCAAATGCCCCATGAGCGCCTGATCCTGCTCGGATATGTCGTCCAGATTAATGATCGGTTTTCTGGGGATCAGAAGCAAGTGAACCGGCGCCTTTGGATAGAGGTCGTTAATGACAATGCAATGTTCATCTTCATAAACGAATTCAGAAGGTATTTCGCCATCGATTATTTTAGAAAAAATGGTACTCATGATTTACTTTCTTCCAGTCACACGTCCAACCGCCAGCGCAATGAGCGCTGAAATAATAGTGACAGTCTCGGTAGTACCCCATTGGTTGTCGGCACTGAACAAAATTGCCGTTGTTATAATTAGTGACGCACCAACAATGTAATAGAGTAATGAGCGATTCTGTTTTTCCGTAATGAGCATCTGTTGTTGCAACAATTTATTCTGTTGCTCTAGCAGAGATTGGTTATGCTGCGCCTGCTTCAAATTGCCATAAATCAGATCAGGCAACTCTGGCAATTTTTCACGCCAGATGGGTGCTTTCTGTAGTATCTCTTTCAGCAGTGTTTTTACACTCATACGTTCTTTCAACCAATTCTCCAGATATGGCTTGGCAGTTTTCCAAAGGTCTAACTGAGGATACAGCTGTCGACCTAAACCTTCAATATACAGTAATGTTTTCTGCAGCAGGACTAATTGCGGCTGTACTGGCATATTAAATTTTTGCGCTGTCTGAAATAGGCTGATCAGCAGGTGGCCAAAGGAAATTTCTTCCAGAGGCTTGCCAAAGATTGGCTCACAGACTGATTCAATAGCTCGTTCAAATTCATCTACTGGAGTACCCGCCGGTACCCAACCAGAATCGACATGTAATTGTGCCACCTGATGATAGTCGCGATTGAAGAAAGCAATAAAATTTTCAGCGAGATAGCGCTGGTCGTGTGCTTGCAGACTCCCCATAATGCCGAAGTCAATGGCCATGTAACGCGGTTTATTGGGATCTGAAATGTCGACGAAAATATTGCCAGGATGCATATCGGCATGGAAGAAACTATCGCGAAATACTTGGGTGAAGAAAATCTCGACACCACGCTCAGATAACACCTCCATGTTAGTGCCGGCTTCATGCAGGGTCTCCAGATCCATGATCGGCACACCATAAATTCGCTCAATCACCATGACTTGCGCATGGGTAAATTCTTTGTAGATTCTCGGCACATACAGTAACTCAGAGCCCTGCCACAGCTTTCTGAGCTTTTCTGCATTATAAGCCTCGTTCTGTAAATCTAACTCTGACAGGATAGTAGCCTGATAGTCGGCAACCACTTCACGCGGTTTGAAGCGCTCGCTTTGCCGAATATAACGATGCAATAGATTGGCTATGGTCGATAACAACTTCAGATCTTTATTGATGATTTCGGCAATGTTAGGTCGTAGAACTTTGATCACCACATCGTCACCGGACTTTAAGGTTGCCGCATGCACCTGTGCTATGGAAGCTGAAGCCATCGGTGTTACTTCAAACTGACTGAAGTGTTCATCGATCGGCACCTCAAGCGCTCGTTCAACAATTTCTTTAGCCTCTGTGCCGGCAAAGGGTTCAACATCATCCTGGAGTTTTGATAATGCCATCGCAATGTCCAGAGGCAGTAAATCACGACGTGTGGACAGTAGCTGACCAAATTTAACATAGATGGGGCCCAAATCTGTCAAGGCAGAGCATATCCGCTCTCCGACCGGAATGGATTCATCAACACGGCGATTAAATGGGGCGAGTATAAATGCACTCATAAACAGCAGAACTTGCAGTGTGGGTCTGCGCTTAATGAGCTTAAACAGATGGTACTTATGACATACCAGTATCAGTTTACGAACCCGACGAAAAGAGCCTAACACGATTTACTCCGCAGTCTTAGTTTGTGCGGTGAGTATAAATTTTTGTACCTTCGCTTTGATACGGTCGGCATCTTGTCTTAGTTCTCTCAGATCTGAATAGAAGTTTTCCACTTCAATGGCTGTCGGTGTTAAGCGTGCTTCTTCTTGTACGTACTCAGTAAAGTTGGCAGATACTGTCTTGAAAAATGAATCAGCAAAGTTTGTTAGCGAGCGCAAACCCTGTGCTGCGCGATGGGCAAAAATATCATCGGTTTGCTGTGCTAACGCTTCCTCCCAGTCAATATCCATAGACTGAATCGCCTCAGCGAAGGCCTGACCTAAAGCAACCTGTCCCTCAAAATGAATACCGGATTGTAGGGCTGCAGCCTCGTTTTCACGCGATTCTAGAGCGACCTTAAAAAAGTCCATGCTAGTACCTGTTAACGTGACGTCGGCTTTACAAGTATCATCGCTGTAGACTTGGAAACTGTCATTCTGATAACGGAATAATAATCTGGTCTGAAGATCGGTTAGATTGACTGCAATGGTCTTGGCCAGAAGTGGCTGCCACTTTCTCTGATAGCTGATGTCGTATGGCACAACCTTATTCAAAGTCGCTTCAATGGCAAAACATAAGCCCTGACGCAGCAGCTGCATTAGTAATTGAAGCCTCGATGAAGCGCGACGATACCACCGCTGAGGTTGTGGACATCGCAGTGATCAAAGCCAGCCTCTAAGATCATTTCTTTGAGTGTATCTTGATCTGGATGCATGCGAATCGACTCAGCCAGATATTGATAGCTATCGGCATCTTTGGCAATCATCTCACCGAGCTTTGGCAAGATGTTAAAGGAGTAGGAGTCATATAATTTGTTCAGCGTGTCTGATAACGGCTTGGAGAATTCCAGCACCAGTAATCGTCCACCCGGTTTAATCACCGATTGAATAGAGCGCAACGCTTTGGCCTTATCGGTCACATTACGGAGTCCAAATGCCATCGTCACAAGATCAAATTCAGCCTTAGGAAAAGGGAGCGATTCAGCATTGGCCTGAACATACTCAATATTGCCAACAAGCCCCTTATCGACCATTCGCTCACGTCCAACCTGCATCATCGAGCGATTAATATCTGAGAGAATGATTTTGCCATTCGGACCGACCTTATCAGCCATCAATGCGCACAGATCGCCAGTGCCCCCAGCCAGGTCGAGAACTGTTTGTCCCGGGCGCACACCACTCAATGCAATAGCGTAGCGTTTCCACAGTCGATGTACACCCATCGACATAAGATCATTCATCAGGTCATATTGATTGGCCACAGAATGAAACACATCAGCGACCATAGACGCCTTTTGGTCTTTATCTACCGTTTGGTAACCAAAGTGGGTTGTATCGTCACTCATTGCAGTGTCCTGGACCGTAAATCAGGCATTGTAGCGAAGAATAACGGCCATGAGAATAAATCATGGCCGATGTTTAGGGCTAAATTAGAGGATATAACGACTTAAATCGTCATCTTCGACTAGTTCGGTGAGTTGCTTATTAACATAGCTTTCATCAATGGTGATCGTAGCATTAGCCTCATAATCACTAAACGAAATGTTATCTAGCAGACGCTCCATAATGGTGTGTAATCGCCGCGCACCGATATTTTCTGTGCTTTCATTCACCTGATAAGCCGCTTCAGCCAAACGCTGGATACCGTTGTCAGTAAATTCTAGTGAACAGCCTTCAGGCGCGAGTAAGGCCTGATACTGTTTGCATAAGGAGGCATCGGGCTCGGTTAAAATACGGGTGAAGTCCTCGGTGGTGAGTGCCTTAAGCTCAACTCTGATCGGCAAACGTCCCTGCAGCTCCGGAACTAAATCAGAGGGTTTAGCTAGGTGGAATGCACCAGAGGCAATAAACAGGATGTGGTCTGATTTGACCATGCCATATTTGGTATTTACTGTACAGCCTTCAACCAGAGGTAACAGATCCCGCTGCACACCTTCACGAGAGACATCACCTCCATGACCACTATCTGAGCGCTTAGCGACCTTGTCGATTTCATCAATGAAAACGATGCCGTTTTGCTCAACTGATTCAACCGCCTTATTCTTTAGTTCATCCATGTTGATGAGTTTTTCGGCTTCTTCCTCCTGCAACAATTTCATGGCATTTTTGATACGCATTTTTCGCTGCTTGGTATTCTTGGGTGACAGATTTTGGAACATGCCTTGCAACTGGTTGGTCATCTCTTCCATTCCAGGAGGTGCCATAATTTCAACACCTACTGATGGACCGGCAATGGCGATTTCGATTTCTTTGTCGTCAAGATCTCCCTCACGTAACTTTTTTCGGAAGATCTGTCGGGTGTTACTGCTAGTCTCTTCCTGATTATCACCATACTGATCACGAGCAGGTGGAAGCAACACATCAAGGATACGCTCCTCAGCTGCTTCACTGGCGCGAATTTCAACTTTTTTGAAAGCCTCTTCCCGAGTCATTTTCATGGCGATATCAACCAGATCGCGAATGATCGATTCAACATCGCGACCGACATAGCCGACTTCGGTGAATTTCGTTGCTTCAACCTTTAAGAAAGGGGCATTTGCTAACTTGGCGAGCCGGCGGGCAATCTCAGTTTTACCCACTCCGGTTGGTCCAATCATTAAAATATTTTTGGGTGTGATTTCACCTCGTAATGGCTCATCAACTTGCATACGCCGCCAGCGGTTGCGTAATGCGATGGCAACGGCGCGTTTGGCATCAGATTGGCCAATGATGTGCTTGTCCAGTTCATGAACAATTTCTCTGGGTGTCATGGTTGACATTAACTCGCTTCCAATTCTTCGATAGTTAAATTGTGGTTGGTATAGATGCAGATATCGCCGGCAATATTGAGACTTTTTTCTACGATTTCACGAGCACTTAACTCTGTGTTGTCAGACAGTGCTGTCGCCGCCGCCTGGGCAAAAGGCCCGCCTGAGCCAATCGCCATCAGACCATCAGGTGGCTCAATCACATCACCATTACCGGTAATCACCAATGAATGCTCGCTATCAGCCACTACTAACAGTGCCTCGAGACGCCTGAGCATTTTGTCTGTGCGCCAGTCCTTCGCCATCTCAACGGCTGCTTTCATCAGCTTACCCTGATTCATTTCAAGTTTACGCTCGAAACGTTCAAAAAGCGTGAAGGCATCAGCGGTACCTCCGGCAAATCCAGCAATTACTTTATCGTGAAACAGCCGACGTACTTTGCGTGCGTTGCCTTTCATGACTGTATTACCCTGAGTTACCTGGCCATCACCACCGATGACCACCTTACCTTGTCGTCGAACCGACAAAATGGTTGTACCGCGCATTTGTTCCATGGGATATCTCGTTATTTATTTAGTTGGGAATATATGGGGGTTATTCAGAGGCTTTCAATCAGCAGGGGTTACCAGATAGCACAGCCGTTGATGTTGTTGCGCTCTAATGCATGGCGATCGCGAACCGCCTGACGTTTTGACTTGTATGGACCAAGTGTTACCCGGTAGTGTGTTTTGCCGCTATCAGCAGTTGTGGTGCGAATCCATGCTTCAAAGCCGGCTAAGGCAATTTTAGCCTTAACCTCTTCTGCACGCGCATTGGATGTGAACGATGCACATTGCATGATATAAGTCGTATCACTGGTCGTGGCATCCTGACTGATCTCGGGCACTTCGACTTCAACTTCCTTATCTTTCAGTTCATCATGAAAGCTAAAGTCGTTCTGTTGTACCTCATCTTGAGGCACAGCTTTATATCGTGTTTTGGCAGAGGGTTTTGTGGCTGGCTGGGTGGTTTCTTCCGCAACTGCTTTTTCAGTCGGCTCCGATAGGTAGAAATAAACGCCAACGAGGGTGATTGCAACACCAAGCAATAAACTCATCAGGATAGTTTTAAAACTGCTAATACTTTCCTGTTTGTTATCTGTAAATCGTGTTGCGTTTGAGCGTTTCTTACTTTTAGAAGCAAAATCTCGGGTCACTTCACATCTCTTCCGGAGCTGATACACCTAGAATTGCCAGACCATTCTTTAATGTTTGTTGCGTCGCCTTAGCTAAGCAGAACCTGGCATTTCGAACTTCATCATCATCTAATATGAGCTTTTGCGCATTATAGTAACTATGAAACTCATTCGCGAGATCACGCAGGTAATGCGCAATGCTATGAGGTTCAAGTTGCTTCGCGGCAGATTTGATGAGATCAGGATAGGCTGAGATCCGTTTAATCAATGCTAGTTCATGATCTGTTGTTAATTTGCCAAGCGATGCCAAACCAAGCTCTTTGTCCCAAGTATAGCTAGCATCTGACAAACGTCTAAATAAACTAGCGATTCTGGCGTGAGCGTACTGGATATAGTACATCGGGTTTTCGTTGGATTGTGATTTGGCTAAATCCAAGTCGAAATCCATATGCTGCTCAGCCTTGCGCATGACATAGAAAAAGCGACAGGCGTCATTACCGACTTCTTCACGCAGTTCTCTGAGTGTGACAAACGAACCGCTACGAGTCGACATCTGTACCTTTTCACCACCACGATACAGGATGGCAAATTGCACTAATGGCACGTGAAGTTGCGAGGGATCCGCACCAAGAGCCTGCATGGATGCTTTGACTCGAGCAACGTAGCCATGGTGATCTGCACCAAAGATATTAATAATTTTAGTAAAGCCCCGATCTAACTTATCCATGTGATAAGCAATATCCGAGGCGAAGTAGGTTGTTTGACCGTTGTCACGAACCACAACGCGATCTTTGTCATCGCCAAACTCGGTTGATTTAAACCACAATGCACCCTGGTCTTCGTAGATGTAATCAGCGGCTTGTAAACGTTCGATCGAATCTTTAATTGCGCCGGAATCTAACAGGCTTTGCTCTGAATACCAACGCTCAAATTCCACACCAAATTCAGACAAATCCTCTTTCATCTCATCACGGATAGCGACCAAGCCAAATTGAAATAACGCTTGATAATGGGCATCGCCTAACAGCGATTTTGCCCGTTCGATAAGGGCATCGATGTGTAGTTCTTTATCACCACCCTCAACATCACCGTCAGCCGGCAAGTCAGCGAACACCTCATCGCTACTATGTACTAACTCTGCACCATATTTAGCCACCAACTGTTTGGCGATATCAATGATGTAGTCGCCTCGATAACCATTGGTGGGGAAGGTGATTTCGATCTGGTTTTGCTCAAGATAACGTAACCAGATGCTGGTTGTGAGAATATGCATTTGTCGACCGGCATCGTTGACGTAGTACTCTCTGTGTACATCCCAACCAGCCGTGCGTAATAAATTAGACAGACTTGCGCCATAGGCCGCCCCTCGACCATGACCAACATGGAGCGGTCCAGTTGGATTAGCAGAGACAAACTCAACAATGACTTTTTGCTGTTGTCCTAGATCAGTACTACCGAACGCATCTTCTTGCTCGAGCGCCGTTTTGATAATTGCGGTGGTTGATCCCTCTGATAGGAAGAAGTTAATAAACCCGGGTCCAGCGATGTTCATCTCCCTGATGAAATCAACATCACGCAGTTGCTCAACAATCAACGTTGCAACATCACGTGGTGGCTTACCAGCCTGTTTCGCAGAAACCAGAGCCAGATTTGTTGCTAGATCACCATGGGCAGGATCACGCGTGCGCTCCACCGTGAAGCGTGGTGAGAAATCCTCTGGTAATACCGCTGATTGTTGTAATGAGGTTACAACTTCGGCGAGTTTCTGTTTCAGTTCATCAATCATAATCAGGCATTTGTTGCGCGAATAAGCTAGGGCGGCTATTAAACCAGATCTTGCGGGTCAACATCCAGACTCCAGCGAACAGTTTTTGCTAATTTTTCACTCTCAATGAGATTTATAACACGATCGAGGCAGTTATGGAGTGTTGCTCGGTGTTTTGACTGCATCAGCAGCTGAAATCGATATTTCCCGGCACGTTTGGAATGCAATGCAGGAACGGGTCCTAGAACCACTAACTTTGGGTCCTGATCTAGCAGATGCTGTCTTACTGCGTTGAGAAATTCATGTGGTGCCGATGATTTGACTGCTTCGGCATTTATCAACGCTAAATGGACATAGGGTGGCCAGTGCGTTTGTTGTCGCTCAGACAAGAGTTGCTGGCTGAATGCATCATAGGAAGTATAGAGTAACGATTGGATCAGAGGATGGTCCGGCTGTCTGGTCTGTATCACGATGTGACCTTGTTTGTCAGCTCGGCCGGCACGACCGCTCACTTGCATGAGTAACTGACCAAATCGTTCGGTTGCACGGAAATCGGCACAATAGAGTGCACCATCCATATCGACAATCGCGACCATAGACAAGTTTGGAAAATGGTGTCCCTTGGCAAGCATTTGCGTACCAATGAGCAATTGATATTTATTGTTTTTAATGTCGCTGACGTATTGCGACATCGCACCCTTGTTACGCGTCGTATCCCGATCAATACGTGCCATCGATATCTCAGGGAAATGTCGCCTGAGAGTTTCTTCTATACGCTCCGTTCCCTGACCAACAAAAGTCAGGCTTTGCGAGTGACAGCTAGGACAAGTGGTTGGAATGGGTCTGTGAGAATCGCAGTGATGACAGCGCAGCCTTTGTTGTTTTTGATGCACGGTATATTGACTATCACAGCGCTGACAATCGGCTAGCCAGCCACATTCATGACACATCAACACAGGAGAGAATCCCCGGCGATTGAGAAAAACCAAGACCTGCTCACCCCGTTCCAGAACCGTTTTCATACGGTCGAGCAGCGGTAGCGATAAGCCCTGCTCGAGGGGTAGTTTTCTGATATCAAGCAACTCATAGCGCGGTTCGGTATGTTGCTCAGGTCGCTGGCGCATGCTCAGCAATTGATATTGCTTGCTCGTTACCTGATTGAGCGATTCGAGACTGGGTGTAGCTGAGCCTAACACAACCGGAATGTTCAGTTGCTTAGCCCTTACAACCGCTAGATCCCGAGCCGAGTATCGCCAACCGGCAGACTGCTTGAACGAGCTGTCATGCTCTTCATCTACGATGATTATGCCAAGCTTCGGTAGCGACACAAAAAGACCACTTCGTGTGGCTATGACCACTTGTGGCATATCCAGGCTTGCCAGAGACCACATGGTCATTTGCTCGGTATCATTCAAACCGCTGTGAAGTACCCGAATAGGGAAGGGTATGCGACTCTGAAAACGTTTGATGGTCTGTGGTGTAAGGCCAATTTCTGGCACAAGGATTAAGGCTTGCTTGCCCTGTTCGAGCATTTGCTTGACGATCTGAATATACACTTCGGTTTTACCACTGCCGGTCACACCATGCAGAAGATAAGCCTGAAAGTGGGTGTGACTCACCGAAGCCACTGCATCGCTCTGCTCTGATGTTAATTCAGGCCCCGGTTGGAACTCGGTTAATTCGGGTTTTTCAGAGGCGATAATCTGGGTGTCATAGATCAGTTTTAACTGCTTTAGTCGGTTTAGTACCCGTTGCTCAATGCCAGCTTGTTTCATGTGTTCATAAGCAACTCCAGCAGGGTTGGCCTTGAGTAATTCGATGCACTCTTGCTGTTTTTTGGCCTGAGGTGACACTTGAACACCATCGGCTTGGTCATGTAAATGCCAGAGCGTGATCTCGGGCATCGCAAATACCGTCTGAGTACGAAGTTTGGTGGGTAACATGCTAAAGCATATATCGCCCAGACTGTGGTGATAATATTTTGCTGACCATTGGGCGAGAGTAAGTTGCGCCTCGGTAAGAACAGGTACAGTATCAATCAGCCGCTTGACCATTTTTAATTTACTCTGCGGGACTTCAGATTGCGCGGCGAAGGCGATAATGATGCCCACTCTCTGCTTCGGGCCAAAAGGGATCAACACACGACAGCCAACGTGATAGTGATCGTGTGTTTCCGGCATGCGGTAATCGAAAACCTTGCGCAGCGGACCCGAGATGACCACCTGAACGATATTGCGTGATGAAGTATGTGACATAACAGGGATCATAACCACATATCATGCAAATACAATGGAATTATCGACCGTATGGTCAACATCTCCTGTTAATTGGACAAAACACTTGATCAGTTGTTTAACAGTCGTTACAATCGCGCCTCATTTTTTAAGACATATGGTGTAGGACAGCGGATCCTATGGCGATATGCACCTAAACGAGGTAAACCCATGAAAAAAGATATTCATCCTGATTATGAGATGATGACAGCGACTTGCTCATGCGGCAATGTAATCAAGGTTCGTTCGACTCTTGGTAGAGACATGTCACTTGACGTCTGCTCTGAATGTCACCCATTCTACACTGGCACACAGAAGATTATGGATTCTGGTGGCCGTGTTGATCGATTCCGTCAACGTTTCGGTAATCGTAAAGCAAAGTAACACACGATCAGATACGAAAAACGGGGCATCAGCCCCGTTTTTTATTGCCGCAAGAATGGCTTGTGAGCGGTTACTAGAACAAGTCCTCTTCCTCTTTAGCCTTGGCTTCGAATGGATTACTGATATCCACCTCTGCTGTCCGCTCGGGAATAAATCGTTGACGGAATATCTCGAATATTGCGCCGCGCATGCCAGCAGGCGCCAGCAAACCGGTCTTTGGATCGATTTTCGCGGTCACAAGCCCCGGAGGTTGTGGCACTGAATGGTCCGGTTTCCCCGCCAGTGCAGCCTCCATAAAACCTTGCCATATGGGTAGCGCTGCTTTACCGCCATATTCATTATTCCCAAGTCCCGGATCGGTGTATTTTTGGTTACCAACCCAGGCTGTTGCAACAAAGTCGCCATTATAGCCAGAGAACCAGGCATCCTTGGCATCGTTGGTAGTACCGGTTTTACCACCCAGATCATTGCGCTGTAACAATGGACTATTGCTCTGGCGTAGAGTCCTTGCTGCAGTACCACGGGTGATGACATCGCGCATCATACTATCGAGAATGTAGACATTATCCTCAGCAATGACTCTGGGAGCGATGAGTGCTTCATCAATGGGTAAGGCGGGTTCAAACGAAATCATTTGATCTAAGATCGAGATATCGGCTCCAGTCATCTGCTCTGAACTCATCACGTCATCTGTGGCTGGCATATTGGTATTATCGGTTCCCTGCTCTTGGGCTATTTCAGCCAACAGTAGATCTTCAGAAGAAATTTCTGGCTCCAAGTCATTTTTTGACTCGACCACGTTAATTTGTTTTTGCTCGGCTAGCATACCCAGACACTTCTGACACACCTGGCTTGGCTGGTTATCAAAAATGACATTGCCATTGGCATCCTCAACCCGTTGGATGAAGTAGGGCGCTACTTGGTAACCGCCATTCGCGAAGCTGGCATAGTGAGTCACAAGCTCCAATGGGCTAAACGAGGGTGAGCCAAGGGCGATACTGGCCACCTTGGGCAGGCTACGTCGGTCAAAGCCAATATTACTGAGGTAGTCGACAATATAGCCCGGTGTAATATCATTAACGAGCCGGATAGATACCATATTTGTTGAGCGTGACAGCGCATTCCGTAGCCTCGTAGGCCCCTTATAATTACCACTATCATTTTTCGGCCGCCAGATATTTTCGCTCGTCGGATCAACCTTAGTAAACGGCGCATCATTAACCACAGTGGCTGCGGTATAACCTTTTTCGAGTGCCGCGGAATAAATAAACGGCTTAATATTAGAACCGAGTTGCCGTCTGGCCTGAGTGACGTTGTTGAATTTATTGAGATTGAAATCAAAACCACCTACGAGTGTTTTGACAGCACCATCGTCTGGATTGAGCGCCACAAAAGCAGCCTTAACCGCCGGTATTTGTCCCAACTGCCACTGATTGTCGGCATCTTGGTAAATGCGGATCAGATCGCCTGGTTGAGTGATAGCGCTGGCTGTTCTGGGTTTCGGTCCGCGTCGGTTTTCGCTGATGTATGGACGAGCCCATTCCAAACCGCTCCACTCAACACGGATCACGCGGGTGTCCAGTGGTGTGTTGCGATCATATTTTTTTAATAAAACGGTCAGTGCCTGCTCTTCTACCGACAATACCAGTGCAGGTTGTAGATCGCCTAGTACACGATAATCCCGAAGAATTGCTTCCAACTCGCTTAAATCAAGCGTTTGCAAAGCCTCGGTAATGGCTAGGTTGTTGTGTTGCGGTAATAATTTGTCATCA
>CAZLIR010000025.1:12122-14092 GCA_964559635.1 uncultured Enterobacterales bacterium | reverse complement strand
ATCCTCGGTGCGCGAGGTTACGTCGGTAAAGAATTTATTGAGGGTGTATTAACGCATCCTAACCTGGAATTGTCTTGGGTTAGTTCACGGCAGCTTGCCGGTGAGTCACTTTCAGCCCTGGTGCCATCGGCAACCGGCGTCGACTTAACCATTGAATTACTCACGCCAGATGATCTACGTCCAGTCGATATCCTTGTATTGGCACTGCCCAATGGCTTGGCGGCGCCCTATGTTGCCGCAGCAAAAGATACTCAGATTATGATCGACTTATCGGCTGATTATCGCTTTGATGATGATTGGATTTATTCCGTACCAGAAATTCATGGTGCAAAGTTATCGACACAACATGCTGCGAAATCAGCAGCTGCCATCAAAATTAGTAACCCCGGTTGTTACGCCACGGCAATGCAAGCTGCGATTGCGCCTATTGCAAAACGAGTTTCCGGTAATGTTCATTGTGTCGGTATCTCTGGCTATTCCGGTGCAGGTACTAAACCGAGTCCAAACAATGACCCCAAGCGCCTCAAAGAAAACATTCTTCCTTACGCTCTAACCGAACATATTCATGAGCGCGAAGTGACACGACATACAGGATGTCAGATTCACTTTTCGCCTAATGTTGCCAGTTTCTTCCGTGGCATCAGTATGACTGTGCAGTGGACTGCTGAGTCACCCCAAACCATCGACGAGTTAGCGGAACTCTTCAAGGCTTATTACAAGCAGCAAAAATATGTTCAAGTACAGCCTGAGATACCCAATATTCAGCAGGTCGTGAATACCCCCAATTGTATCGTCGGTGGCTTTAGTGTCAGTGAGGATGGCTTACGCATAAGCCAAATTGCGGTACTCGATAACCTCGCAAAAGGTGCTGCTAGTCAAGCAATGCAAAATATTAATATTAGTCTTGGACTCGACGAATCACTTGGTATTGATTCGCATCCAATCACAAATTCACATCAGGAGTAACCAATGAGCAGTCCAATTTGGCAGAAAAATAAAACCGCCGTGATTGACGACATGATCATGGACTACATGGCAGGCGAAGATATCATTCTCGATAGACAACTCATTCAATATGATATTCAGGCCAGTGCCGCACACGTCGAAAATCTAGTATCAATAGATTTGATGAGCACGACAGAAGGCCAAGCGATCCTCGATGAGCTCAACACATTAAGTGCCTTAATCGAATCGGGCGAGTTCGTGCTCGATAGTCGATTTGAAGATGGCCACTCCGCTATTGAAGCTTATTTAGTAGAACAACTTGGTGAAACGGGTAAGAAGGTACATACCGGTCGCTCGCGAAATGATCAGGTGCTAGTCGCCTGTCGACTATTTCTGAAGGATGCGCTCTCAGCTGCAATAACAGAAGCAAAAGCAGCCGTTGATGCCTGTTTAACTCAGGCTGAGGCAACCCAATCAATCCCTATGCCGGGATACACCCATTTACAGAGAGCCGTGCCCTCTTCCTGCGGGATGTGGTTTGCAGCCTTTGCCGAAGCTATGATCGATAACCTGCAACAACTAATCGATACGCAAAAGCTCATTGACTCAAATCCACTCGGAACGGCAGCTGGGTACGGAGTTAACCTACCACTGAATCGTGAATTAACTACTGAGAAACTCAACTTTGGTCGACTGCAGGTAAACCCCATTTATACTCAGAACAGTCGTGGTAAATTTGAGTTATCGGTACTGTTTGCGTTGTCACAAATGCTGCTTGATATTCGCCGTTATGCCTGGGACCTGTCACTGTTCACCACACAAGAATTCGACTTTGTTAGCCTGCCAGATGAGATGACCACCGGCAGTTCAATTATGCCTAATAAGCGTAACCCAGATTTGGTCGAACTCATGCGAGCAAGTTATGCCCGCGTTCAAGCAGCCATGGTGGAGTTACAATCGATCCTTTCATTACCCTCTGGCTATCAAAGAGATCTACAGTTCACGAAAGGTCCATTACTGAATGC
>CAZLIR010000025.1:7417-12022 GCA_964559635.1 uncultured Enterobacterales bacterium | reverse complement strand
ACTTACAGCTAGACACTCTAATCGCGCGCTATAAAACCCTTGGGATAGACTGAATTAATTATGATTGTTCTGTTTAATAAACCGTTTCGAGTGCTTTGCCAATTCTCACCACATGAGAATAAAACCACCTTGAAAGAGTTTATTAAACTACCGAACGTCTATCCAGCTGGCCGGCTTGATTACGACAGTGAGGGATTACTGTTATTGACCGATGATGGCAAGTTACAACATCGCTTATCGGATCCGAAACACCAAAAGAAGAAGGTGTATTGGGCGCAAGTGGAAGGCGCCCCAACGGCAAGTGAGCTAAAGCCCTTCAGCACGGGCATTGAACTCAAAGATGGCCGCACCAAGCCAGCAAACGCCAAAGTCATTTCTGAACCAGCCGGATTATGGCCCCGTAATCCACCGATCCGTGAGCGTAAAAATATCCCCGATACCTGGTTAGAAATAACTCTGACTGAAGGAAAAAATCGACAAGTTAGACGGATGTGTGCCGCTCTGGGTTATCCGGTCTTACGATTGGTACGTGCTGAAATTGCTCAATACTCGCTAAAAGATCTCCAACCAGGTGAATTTAAAGTTATTAATAATCAATAGCTTAACAATTAGAAACATCTTCCCACCCTATTTTTCACCGAGATTTGCTTGCATTTAACTTTGATCCAGTTGTACCATTACATCACAGGGTACAAGATGGTTCATTAACTTGACCGCCCTTAATGTCAACTCACCAACCCGAGTTTAAGTATGGAAATTATGATCGATTTAGAAGATCCAGCCCCACTATTTGCGCAACTAGTGACGCAAATAAAGAGCGCTGTACAACAAGAGAAGATCAAGCCGGGTGATCCCCTGCCTTCGATCCGCCAGTTGGCAACCGATCTGGATATCAACAACAAGACTGTAGCTAAAGCCTACCGTCTGTTAGAGCGTGACGCCGTGATTCAAACACGCGGATATCGCGGCACCTTTGTGCATCCAGATGCTCGAGAGAATTCAACGGTAGATGTCAATGTATCTATCAGTACAACTCTTGAGAAAGCCATTAAGTCATGCCGCAATGTCGGCGCAACAGATTCAGAAATTCGGATTGCATTCAATCAACTCATGCAATCAAACATTAATTAAGGAACCACTATGGACGCTACAATATTTTTTATCGTTGCATTATGCAGCCAGACATTCTTGCTGTCATGGTACCTACCCAAACGTGTGCAGGCGCGCATGCGTTATGTCTTTGATAACTACCCGTATGAGCAATATCCCAAGCTCTATGGTGGTAACCTTGACCGTTCACAAAAGAATTATCGCATTCATATTTTCTTCAATAATATGATGTTCTCAGCAGGTATTGGCTTGATTATTGGCGTGTCTTACTTAGGTGATAGTTTATCAAATGGTCTTCTCGCAATAGGGTCATTTGTATATGGCATGCTCCAAGCAATCCCGCTAATTGTCATGGATTTTGTCATGCTGAAGCACTGTAAAAAGTTGCGTGACGAGAATGAGAGTGCTCAACGTTCAGCGTCATTAGCACCTCGATCAATTTTTAATCATACTTCGATGGCAACGCTAATGTTGGTGTTCAGTTTTTATTTGATGGCTTCGCTGTTTGATATGTATACCAAGGGCTTTGATTTTAGTCTTGGATTTGAGTTGTTCGAGGGAGTTGCCGTTCTGACAGGTGTGAATATGTTTTTTGTTCTCATGATCCGCTGGCGTGTGTATGGCAAGAAATTGAATCCACTAACATCGCCTGAGGATGATAAAAAAGAAATTGATGCCATCGTGCAATCGACATTATTTGTCAGTGCCGTTGCCAGCATCTTTATCATGACCATGCGTGCCGTGAATGTATACGACTTGGAGCAATTCGAGGGTGTACTGATGAGCCTATATATGCAGGCTATTTTTGTTTACTCCATTATCTTCTCCTTAAATCAAAACAAGGTCGAAGACATGAATCTAGAGATGTACCGCGCAGAGCCGAGCAGACAGGTCTAGGAATTCATCATGCTACTCGCATTCTTACTTATCACAACCTTGGGTATTACTCTGATGATTGAAAACAATAATCAAGAGTCCCAACTTGAGGTTGTGCATGAACTCACTGAACAAATCACCATGGAGTGGATATTCATTAGCTTGGCTGTTGTAATACTGCTCGCACTGGTCGTCGCCATAATGCAGTGGCTTAGCAAAAAAGTTCAGCAATTACCTATGGCTGCTAGTAAGGATAACCAGGCACATTCAACCTAGCACTGAAGATACTGGCTGGTAGACAGTCAGTATCTCCACAGCGTCTCGGGCCCGTTCCAGCGTCATTTTGCGGCACGGTCAGACTGGTCACATAAAGCGTTTTTCGATCAATGCCACCAAAAGCAACATTGGTCACAATCTGAATCCCTGGCACTTCAATATCACCAACTAGCTTATCCTCAGTATTCAAAATACTGACGACCTGCTTATTGGTGTTATCAACTTGTTTAGATGTGGTTATGTAAATATTACCTGCACAATCACGACCCAATCCATCAATAGGCGTGTTCATTAACTGCTATGGCTGACTCAGCGTATCGCCTTTAACTGCAAAGGACCATAGCCCTTTGCGACCGGCAACATACAATCGCGTTTCATCAATTGATAGTGTTATGCCATTCGGCTTATCCATTAAATCAGGCACCAGTTGTGTGGCATTAGTGCGAGCTACCTGGCCATTGGAAGTGACATGATAAATATGCTGATGCTCTGCGCTCTGGTTTAACAAGCGCGTTTTTAACTACCAAGTTTGTTTGGTAAGGAAGTGATTATGTTCCATCATGCTTATCTGCAGACGACTAGAGCTCTCGAAGAACTACTGCGATAAACGAAGCGTTCATTAAAACAATAATCACCCACCAAATCGCTCTGTTTCGCCACAATAGGCCGACTAAGCTCATCAGAGTTGCAACTATCCCAGGGATTGCAGGTAGCGTATCGTCGAGGTAATAGTTGCGTAACAAAATTGCGATCATTGTTGCAAAGAATGCGCCAAACATGGATCGACCTGAAGTATCGAGGAACTCACCCCAAGAGCGAATTTTGGCGGGCGTTTCTCCAACGAGGAATAGCGCACTTAGATACACAAAAATGTTAGGAAGAATCAGAACAATCATCTTGAGCAGCGTCCAGGTTTCAACATTGGCATAACCCCAGCTACGCCACCATATTTGAAAACTGAAAAGCACTAGTGAGGTGGCATATGCAGCGTGAAGCCAATCGAAGCGCTTGGGATTCAAGACGAATGGAAGGGCGTAAACGAGACGTCCAATAGCCAGTGCCATTACAAGCGAAGCTGCAACGGTTACAAACTCAAACTGACTCAATCACCCACTCCTTTCATTCTAAGTTAGTCAAACCTATAGGTTGAACTTACACTATATCAGATCAAATGCAGCCAAAGTAGAGCACTCTAAAGTGCTCGCTGAGCTCGCCAACTTGTCGTTAGATGACTTCAATCTAGGTCAATAAAAAGTGATTAATAAGGATAACCAGGCACATTCAACCTAGCACTGAAGATACTGGCTGGTAGACAGTCAGTATCTCCACAGCGTCTCGGGCCCGTTCCAGCGTCATTTTGCGGCACGGTCAGACTGGTCACATAAAGCGTTTTTCGATCAATGCCACCAAAAGCAACATTGGTCACAATCTGAATCCCTGGCACTTCAATATCACCAACTAGCTTATCCTCAGTATTCAAAATACTGACGACCTGCTTATTGGTGTTATCAACTTGTTTAGATGTGGTTATGTAAATATTACCTGCACAATCACGACCCAATCCATCAATAGGCGTGTTCATTAACTGCTATGGCTGACTCAGCGTATCGCCTTTAACTGCAAAGGACCATAGCCCTTTGCGACCGGCAACATACAATCGCGTTTCATCAATTGATAGTGTTATGCCATTCGGCTTATCCATTAAATCAGGCACCAGTTGTGTGGCATTAGTGCGAGCTACCTGGCCATTGGTAGTAACATGATAAATATGCTGCTCCGCGCCACCAACAAGGGTATTACTATCCACGGTGTTCGGAACATTCCAATCAGGATCGGTGAAATACAGCGAGCCATCACTCGCAATGATCAAGTCATTTGGTGAATTAAAGCGCTTGCCCTCATACTGACTGGCAACCCGCTGACTTGATTTATCTTTCGCATTGATTCGACTGATACTGCCATCCAAATGCCGCGCGACGACTAACTGACCTTCAGCATCAAGTGCCATACCGTTGGTACCTGCGTCTGAGTCAGTTAGAAATATCTCTGGCGGTTGCCCCGGCTGCCAGCGCCATATAGTGGTTTGGTTATTAAGCCACTGACCTGACTTAGGCTCGGTGCGATTACCGATATTAGAATAATATAAACTACCCTCATGCCAGACTGGCCCTTCGAGATTGTTATAACCCTCATAACTCAGCCTGATGCCCGTCTCACGCTCAAGCCTAATGCCTGACAGATTAAGCTGTTCATCAGCATAATGCTGACATACCTGTTGAAACATCACTGGCATTGCTTCTGCAACCACACCGACTGAATGCATGAGTCCGAGTAGGAAGAGTG
>CAZLIR010000025.1:0-7317 GCA_964559635.1 uncultured Enterobacterales bacterium | reverse complement strand
GGCATTGCTTCTGCAACCACACCGACTGAATGCATGAGTCCGAGTAGGAAGAGTGAACAACGAATGAGCATACAAGTACCTCGAGTAATCATAAGGTTATAAAACGATCAGCAAGATATAGCTGTTGCGCTGATCAGTGACTGCGCAAACATAACACGATATCCTGTCTAAAACATCACCGCTTAAACAACAATTTACGCCTGGTTACTAAACATGAAAATTGAATCTATCGCTGGTTTTGCAACCATCTCTGATAACCCCAAAGCCAGCCATCAACTTTATGAGGGTGCACTCGGTTTAACCATGAAACAGATGGGAGAATACCGCTGTCTCGACCGCTTCCCCGGTTGCAATCATTTTGGTGTCTGGCCACTGAAGATGGCTGCTGAAACCTGCTTTGGTTCTGCTCAATGGCCCGAGGATGTTGCTATACCCAGTGCGACAATTGAATTTGAGCTGGACTCACATGACGCCGTAATACAGGCGGTTGAGGAGTTGAAATCAGAAGGACAGACATTTATTCACGAGACCAAAGTTGAAGACTGGGGCCAAACTATGGCGCGCTTCATGAGTCCGGAAAATATTCTTATCGGATTGAGTTATTCGCCCTGGCTACATGGTGACTAGTCAGAGGTTGAGTCGTCTTTGCCGGTAAATTTATCCCAGAATAAAGCCATGTCATCACTTCCTAAACTGCTGGGCAAGCGGGATGAGATGATCGCCTGCCATTGTGCTGATTGTAATTCAGCGACCGGGTGCTGAAACACATAATGCTCCTCGAATCCCATTCTCAAGTCGGTGATCACTAGTTGGTCATCGATAACATCTGCGCGATTGAAACCATCGGCAAACCACTCGAGCTGCTTTAGATCAGTAATATGCTTGGCTTGTTCAAATAAAATCTGACCCCGATCAATCCTGTTAAAATGCATCGAGTCTGATCTGAGGAAATGATAATAACCTTCCAGATAGGAGTCCTGCTCCATGACCACGATGCGCCACATCAGTGTATTCAGTGGTGTCGGAGTAGTGAACACCTTTAACTCATCACCCGGTGCGTCAAACCTTTCTGCCACAGCAGAGGCCACCTGTAACTTCGCAACCCAGGACCAACTTAAATACACACAACTAATCACCAATGCGCTCTTGAGGGTTGTTATTGCGAATGCCTTGGTCGGTTTTAGTAACACCACCATGACCGCTATTAGCAATGGCAGTGTATACAAGGGATCGATAATAAACAGCGTACTCCACATGGTGGGTGTGACAGCGAGCGGCCAGAATAATTGCGTGCCGTAAGCGGTATGGGCATCAAGCAGTGGGTGCGTTACTAACGCCAGCATAATCGCCCAGAACCAGGGCTTTGGCGCCTCCCTCACCGGTGAGTAAATACGTTTCAAGATAAGCCAAAGTAATACTGCGAATGGAATGAGTACCAGTAAAGAATGGGAAAAACCGCGATGCAACGTGAAATTCGCTACCGCATTGCCATAATCGATAACCACATCTAAATCGGGTAATGTACCCAGCACTGCGCCAACTGCAAGTGCTTTGCGGCGATGCTGCTCAGGCACACAGACAGCGGCAACCGATGCCCCTAGAACAACCTGGGTGATAGAATCCATCGATAGGCTACCAGTCTATCTCATGACCACACAATTCAAGAATGCATGTCGACGCCAGTACCAGCGCAATGAGAGCCTTGTTCATGAGTTGTCCTTATCTAGTTTGATTGTTTTTATGTACCTTGGTTAGCATAACTTAGATCATCATTGTCTTTTCGGATTAAATACTGCGCAAAGTGAGTCGCTATGTTTACGCTGACGCCTTTGAAAGACGATCATTAATGTCCAGCCAGTCATCTGTATCCGGTGGGATCTCCACCCAAATTTCAGTAACTGACTTTTGGTCTAGCTGATATAGGCTCTGATACATATCGTGTCGGTACTCGGTAACATCATCACTCAACGCCACGTGATGCCGACAGTCGATCGCTGCCAGCGCAGCCGTGTGAGACAACAGCCCTATTTCATCTCGTTCTGAAATTGACGCCAATATTGCATCGGTCGATTTGAGTTTGACCGGCGTGTGCGGCTGATAGTGAATCTCTTTATTACCTGAGACTACCTCGCCATGCATTGCAGGCTGACTAAGTGGTACCGGAATAAAGGGCGCGAGTTGTGCCATCGTAATAGCACCGGCACGCAAAATTTGTGCTCTATCATTAAACACTGCCAGAATGGTCGATTCACTACCAACCTGGCATTGCCCACCATCTAGTACCGCCGCAATTCGTCCACCTAACCCGGCCATAACCTGCTCAGCTGTGGTAGGACTGAGTTGTTGATAAGGATTAGCCGAAGGTGCTGCAATGGCGAGATTATGCTCACTTAATAAATTGAGTAGAGCCGGTTGATTAGGCATACGTAAACCGATGGTCGACTTGCCACCGGTAATGACATCAGAAACATGATCCTGTTTGCTTAGGATAAGCGTGAGTGGCCCCGGCCAAAATACTTCAATCAGTTTGGCGACATAGTCAGGAATTTCCTTCGCCCATTTAGATAAAGCCTCAACAGAATGGATGTGCGTGATCAGCGGATGATCTTGCGGTCTGTTTTTGGCAGAGAAAATTTTCGCAACCGCTGCTGGGTTACTTGCATCGGCCGCCAAGCCATAGACAGTCTCGGTTGGCACAGCCACAAGTTCTCCGCTCTGCAGGAGTTCTCCTGCTCTGGCGAGGTCATCGGGATTATCAATGGATAATAACGCTGTTTTCATCTCAGTGGCTGGCTGGTTGAATTGCTGACTATGATACAAAAGTTTTTTATGAAAGGTTATCTATTATTTCCGGTCACACTGAAGTAGTCTAATAAAGAGTTTTATTTAACTTCGCTTGCAGTGATTGTTAGCCATAGATACGAGACATTACGCACATGACATATAACGCCCATCCAAACCGTTATGACGACATGATCTATCGTCGTGTTGGCCTATCAGGAATGCAACTGCCGGTTATCTCTCTCGGCTTGTGGCATCACTTTGGTGAGGCTACCGACCATGCCCAGAAAGTTTCTTTACTAACAAAAGCCTTTGATATGGGTATCACCCATTTCGATTTGGCTAATAATTATGGCCCTCCTCCGGGCAGCGCTGAGTCAGCCTTCGGTAAAGTGATCGGTAAAGAATTGGTGAGTTATCGCGATGAAATAATCGTTTCCTCTAAAGCCGGTTACATGATGTGGCCAGGCCCCTATGGTGAATGGGGATCGCGTAAATATCTAATCGCATCCTGTGATCAGTCCCTTGAGAGAACCGGGCTCGATTATTTTGATATTTTCTATTCGCATCGCTTTGATCCGGATACTCCTCTCGAAGAAACCATGCTGGCACTCGATCATATTGTCCGCTCTGGCCGGGCGCTTTATGTGGGTATTTCGTCCTACAACGCTGAGCAGACAGCTCAGGCAGCCGAGATTCTGTCCGATTTAGGAACTCCCTGTCTAATCCATCAACCGGCCTATTCAATGGTTAACCGTTGGATCGAAGAAGATGAGCTCGAGCTGTCATTACGGCAACATGGGATGGGCGCGATTGTCTTTTCTCCCTTAGCACAGGGATTATTGAGCGATAAATATCTGGCTGGTATTCCACACCAAAGTCGTGCCAAGACGTCCGAATTTTTTGATCAGTCGCAACTCAACGAAACCACGCTTTCTTGCTTAAAGTCGTTGAACGAAGTTGCCGCTGAGCGAGGTCAGACACTGGCACAAATGGCTATTGCCTGGGTACTTCGCAACGACGTGGTGGCATCGGCCATTATTGGCCCGCGCACTGAGCAACAACTGCTCGACTGTATTCAAACCATCAAACATTTGCAGTTCAGTTTCGATGAGCTATTCAAGATTGACCAGATCCTGAACAGAATGAAACAACCCTAACCTTACTGAATATCCTTACCCGGAGTGCCAATGGCTGGTAACTGCTTGGGCTTCATTTCTGGGATTGGCTCACGCGCAATCTGCGCTTTCAAGTGGCTAATAGCAGCATCAAGTTGCGCATCCTCACCATTGAAGTGCGCCACCGGCATATTGATCACGACCTGCTTAGGCGTCGTTCCCCAACCTTCAATCAGGAAGTTGCCGTCCATATCGTACTGGGCACTCTCAGCAATGCGCACCATACCTGTGTCAGTCAGACGATTTCGTCCTGACAGCCAAATGCCGGCACCCGCCGTTCGGGTACCAATGGAGTGACCTAAATCGAGTGCTTTGAATCCGGCAGAGAATGTCTCACCATCGGAATAAGTATACTGATCCATTAGTACAACCACATGACCACGGAAGGTTTGTTGCATATTGCCATAGGGATAAGGGCTGGCATTGAAGTTCCAAAATGCCCATACTTTTCGTAATAATGCGCTCAGTAACCAACTATCAATATTACCGCCACGGTTAGCACGAACATCAATAATCAAACCATCTTTATTGACCACATCAAAGAAGTCCCGCGCAAAATTTGCCGCATCACGACCACCCATGGCGCGGATGTGCAGATAACCAATCTCGTTTGCGCGATCAGCGACATAGTCTTTACGTGTCTCTACCCAATCATTGTAACGCAGCGCTCGATTAGCAGAGAAGTTGACCGGCTTGGCGATAACATCATGGGATTTACGTTTGCGTTTAAATGTTAAGAGCACCTGTTGACCAGCTTGATTATCCAACGCCTTCTGTAACTCTGTCTGTGTAGCCACCTGAGTGCCATTGACATGGGTCAGGATATCACCAATACGGACATCCTGTTCAGGTCCTGATAACGGCCCTCGCTCTTCCACCAAATGCGCTTCACCACGGTAAATATGTGTTAATCGCATGCCATTTTTTACCGGTTCAAAAAGAGCACCCAGATAAGCATCCGAGGCAGAATTCATATCGCGATTAAAGTCACCACCACGGACCTGACTATGCAAGATCCCGAGCTCATAAGCCATCTGCTGAAATACATCATCTAGCTCGGTTCGGTCACCAACCCGATTGAGCAATGGCAGGAGCTTGTCTTTGACGGCCCCCCAATCAACACCACGCATATTTTTGTCATAGGAAAAGTCGCGATGCATGCGCCAGGCATCTAAAAACATCTGCTGCCACTCTGCCGTCGGATTAATTTCTAAACGCCAGTCACCAGTGCGAATCTTAGCCTTAGCCAGTTCTTTGATAGGTGCGGTCGTTGTATCAATCAGAAATAGATTCCCGGGTCCCTCTTTCACTAATAACATAAATTTACGGTCAGCGGAGAGAGAGAACTGTTGTATCTGCTCGTTGATTGTCTGGGCTTTGATGTCTTTATTTTTCAGCTCAATCGCTTCCAATTTACCCTGATTATTGCCACCACCTGTCAGCACCAACAAATGCGTCTTGGTCATGGTCAGTTGAGCATAATCATCGGCTTCGATCGGGACCTCGTAGAGTCTGTCACTTAAACCTTGCCAGGTAATTTGCACGGGCTTTTTATTAGTCTCCTTTGCTTTATCCTCAGGGTTTAGCTCAGTGTCCTCTGAAAAGGGGAAGCGCGCTGAAGCATCAAGCGCCAACGCATAGATTTTGCCGCGCTTGTGGAATGAGGGACCCATCATTCGGTCACGCCACACCGAATCTTCGGTAGCAAAATGCCGCTCAGATAAGAAATATAACCAGCGGTCATCAGTTGAAAATACCGGTGAATAGCTGGAATATTTTGCCGGTGTTAGATTGACCTTCCTGTCAGTTTTCACATCATATAATGTGATTTGACTGCGCAGATCAGCAACACCGCTCTGGTAAGCTAATAACTCTGAAGTACTCGACCAGCTAAAGCCAGAAAACCCACTATCTCCCGGAGTGGTGTCGACATCAATGACTTTAGTTTTCTGAGTCGCTAAATTCATAAGCCACAAACGGCGCTGGTTGTCGTGGTACACTAGCCAGCGTCCATCGGGTGAGATATCCAACTGCCATATTCTGGCATCCGAGTCTTTCGTCAGCGGTGTTCCACGACCTTTGCCATTACTGGCAAATCGCCAAATCTCACCTTGCTCGTTATCGTCAATGAGCACATAAATTGATTTTCCATCAGCACTCAAAATAGCGCTTCTGGCACGTGCAGTGGTTGGAATATTCAACTCGACACGACGCACTGGTCCTGCGCTGGCAATCGCGACTTTGCCTCGGGCAGTTAGCACAACGCGTTTATCTTGTGGTGCAATGATGGCACTGGTCAGGTGGTTCATGGGATCATTAACCCAACGCGTACGCTGCCGATCGAGATCACTCATCAGGCTAATGTCGTAGGTTTGTGTGCTGCCATCTGTCACCGAGTAGCGCACAATATCGGCACCTAACTGATAGAGAATGTTTGTTCCGGATGCCTGTACAGACCGAATACCAAATTGCTGGTACTGGGTATGCTGCTGCGGATCCGTACCATCGCCATTAACTGACCAAAGGTTGTCATAACCCGATTGATCGCTGACAAACCATACTCTGTCATTAATCCACATCGGTGTTTTAATGGGTGCGGCGAAATCCGGCGCCAATTGCACCGCTTCCTGATCACCACGCTGCCATCGCCAAAGTTGACTCATGGTACCGCCACGATACATCCGCGAATTATCAGCGCTGGTTTCCAGACCATAACGGGAGAAGTAAATCGTATTCTCATCAGCAAAAGTGGCATTAGTGGCATTAAGCAGTGGCAGAACTTCCTTGGCCATCGATTGCGGATCAATGAGTGCCACAACACGATCCATAATTCCGGTATCACGCATCATGGTAATGATCAGTCGATCATCATCAGTCCAGCCCCGTAATGTGCCCCCGGTTGCGGTGATCTGCTTGGGTGCACCACCGGTGGCAGGCATGACATATACCTGACTGGGACCATCATAACTGGCCATGAACGCCAGCCATTGACCATTTTTTGAGAAGTATGGCGTATGCTCCTCCTGCGGATGGGTGGTTAGACGTACCGCTTGCGTCTGGCCAGCATTAAGTCGCCACAAGTCACCCTCTGAAGCAAATACCAGCTGATCCTCATGCTGGGTTGGATAACGATAATAGCCCTCCCGAGCCTGTATCGTCTGACACATAGCAATCACTGTTAACAGGATAATCATAACGGCGGGATTAATTTTTATAACTGACATAGATGCTCCGAATAACTCCATTTAGATTTCATCTGCGAGGGATGTTTATGGCTGTATTCTTTCAGTGTACCTAAAATATCTGAAACTGAGCACTCGAAAATGTAAATTGTTATGGCCATAATGATTCTAGTGAA
>CAZLIR010000024.1:0-14186 GCA_964559635.1 uncultured Enterobacterales bacterium | reverse complement strand
GCTGACGACCGTCGCTCTAGCATCTCAAGCGCCACTATATGTAGCCCCAGCCATGAATCAACAGATGTGGGCCAATATCGCAACTCAGGAAAATTTAAAGACTCTGATTAACCGCGGAGTTGAAGTGATTGGACCTGGGGTTGGTGATCAGGCATGTGGCGAGGTGGGTGCCGGTCGGATGGAAGAGCCGGCGATGATCGCTGAGCAGATCATGACCTCGACATCTGATCAGTCTTTGCAAGATAAACACATCATGATTACCGCAGGTCCAACCCAAGAGGCGATTGATCCGGTGCGCTATGTAACTAATCATAGCTCCGGTAAGATGGGTTTTGCCCTCGCCGCAGCCGCGGTCAGAGCCGGCGCAAAAGTCACACTCATCAGTGGTCCGGTCACTATTCAGACACCGCTGGGCGTTGAGCGGATAAATGTGACCTCTGCCACAGATATGCACAATCAGGTTATGCAAAATCTTGATACTGTTGATGTATTTATCGGCTGTGCCGCAGTGGCTGACTATGGAATAACTGAACCTGCGTCACAAAAATTGAAGAAAACGGATGATCAGTTAGTACTTACTATGGTAAAAAATCCAGATATAATAGGTACTGTAGCCAATCAGGCAGATAAACCTTACTGCGTAGGGTTTGCTGCTGAAACCAACGATGTTGAAGCTTTTGGGCGCAAAAAGTTACAAGCAAAGCAGCTTGATATGATTTGTATCAACGATGTATCAGATCAAAGTATTGGCTTTAATAGCGATGATAATGAGCTGACGGTAGTCTATGCCAGCAGTGATGATAGCCAAACAATCACAAAATCATCCAAGTCGCTGATTGCGAAAAAGCTGCTGCAACTCATCGCAGAGCAACTAAACTAATTGATAGTGATTGGTAGCAATACATAGCACCTGTTCAACGGACCTAAGTGTCATTTGCATATTTAAAAAGGTAATCCAGCGTGAAAAGAAAAAAGGTAAAAGCTCCCCAACCCAAAGATGAGGCACAGCAATCCAATAAACGGGTGTCTCGAGCCGGGGTAACTCTGGCCAGTATCAGTGGTAAGATTTATCTGTTTGTTGTGGTTATGACTGGATTAATCGCCAGCGCGTTATTCTACTTTGCCATTGTGCAGCCAGAGATTGAACGCAGTAAACGCTATCTGAATTTAGTTTTTTCAAATTACGCAGAATTAGCAGAATCAAGCATTATTGGTGTCAGTAAACGCCTTGAAGTCATTGCCCGTTCACCCGATGTAATCAAAAGCTTCGAAATTGCCACGCAACGCAATACTTCAGAAGTAGAGGCCACCTTGAAAAATGTCTTACCGAAAGCGATCGGTGTGCGACTCGTCCCAGTCGGAACACTGGATGTCGACATGAACTCTGTGCCACCAATATCTAATGTCACGCTAGAGTTACTGCGTAATTCAGGGCGAGGCAAAAAACAACCACCGGAAGTGGTTCGAGTCGGACAGCCAGACCAATACATTGCTGTTGTTGAAAACGTCTATGATGCTAATCGCAATCTGCTCGGTTACGTGCTGGCGGGTATCGAGGTAGAACTTATCAATGATGGTCTTAGTATGATCCGCTCAATCCCGGGTTATATTGAATTTCGTCAGGAATATTCTGGCACCATTCACACACTTGGCACCTATGGTGATAACAAACTTCGTGTCGGTGAGCCGATCATTATTGCCAGTCTCGATCAATCACTCTGGCAGATGGCCTACTGGCCTGCTCCAGAGGAGGATTTTGATGCCGGTGACGAGCAATTCATTTTTATGGGCGGTTTAGTGGTCATCTTCCTTATCGTCTCGGTATTCGGCTACGCAGGTTACCGTCGTCTCAATGATACTCTCACCAAAGATGCCTCATCTTTGATGCGCCTCATTCTGGATAATCCAGATGGAGAGATCAAAATCATTCCTGAGTCTTTCAAACTCATGATTTTTTATGACATGGCGCATACCCTTCAGCGTACCGCCAAGGTTCGATTGCAACGTCACCGTGACGAGATCGAGGATGATAAAGCACTGAAATCCGATCTACCGGATGAGATGATTTCAAGTGAAATTGGTCTGCCACCTGATATTTCACAGAACGTTAAAGCCAGTGAAGGCGCACAAAAGGCCGCCTCTGACATGCTTGGAGACACGCTACCTGAAACACCCGATTCAACAAGTATTATCCCGACATCCATTTTCCGTGCCTATGATATCCGCGGGGTTGTCGATGACACCCTGACTGAAGATGGCGTTCGTTGGATTGGTCAGGCAATTGGCTCCGAAGCGTTTGATAAGGGTGAACAGTCGGTAATTGTTGCCCGCGATGGTCGTAATTCCGGTGCTAGACTGGTTGAGGCTCTGAAACAGGGCATCATGGCATCAGGACGTAATGTGATTGATATCGGCGTGGTACCTACACCATTACTATATTTCGCAACGCATTACCTACAATCACAAACGGGTGTAATGGTCACAGGTAGTCATAACCCACCTGAATATAATGGTCTGAAGATCGTGATTGGTGGAGATTCACTGCACGGTGAAGGCATCATGAATCTTTACGACCGCATTAAGCGACGTGATCTGTTAAGTGGTGAGGGTGAAGAATCTAACAAAGATCTCATAGCGGATTATATCAATAACATTACTGGTGATGTGGCGCTCGCGCAGCCTATGAAAATTGTCATTGATGCTGGCAACGGCGTGGCTGGTTCAGTTGCACCCATATTGTTCCAAGCTCTGGGCTGTGAAGTCATAGGACTATACTGTGATGTCGATGGCACCTTTCCGAATCATCATCCAGATCCAAGTAAGCCGGAAAATCTCGAGGATTTACGCCAGGCTGTATTAGCTGAAAAAGCCGACATTGGATTGGCATTTGATGGCGATGGTGACCGCTTGGGTATTATCGATTCTGCCGGTAACATCATCTATCCCGATCGTCAGATGATTCTATTCTCCAAGGATGTGCTGTCACGTCATCCTGGCTCAGATATCATTTTCGATGTTAAGTGTACACGGCATTTACAACGTGCCATCAAGAATAACAATGGTCGTCCGGTTATGTGGCGCACGGGTCACTCTTTAATCAAAGCAAAGATGAAAGAAACCGGTGCCCTGCTAGCAGGTGAGCAAAGTGGTCATATCTTCTTCAAGGAACGTTGGTATGGTTTTGATGACGCTCTGTATGCCGGTGCGCGTATGCTTGAGATTCTCTCGAATGAAGTGGAATCTTCTGAGCATGTATTCGGTAAGTTACCAGACTCAATTATCACGCCTGAGCTAAATCTCGACATGGCAGATGATAGGAAATTCAGTTTTGTACAAACACTGGTTTCCGAGGGTAATTTTGCCGGTGGTCGAGTGACAGATATCGATGGTATTCGCGTCGACTACTCAACTGGATGGGGGCTGGTCAGAGCCTCGAATACCACGCCTTGCCTGGTCATCCGCTTTGAAGCCGAAACCGAGCAGGATATGACCAACATTCAGGCGGTATTTAAGCAACAGATGTTGCGCTTCGATTCTGATCTGAAACTGCCCTTTTAGCGAGTAATTCTGAATGACAACCAAGCCTTCTCGTAAACAACAAATTCTGGAGTCTCTGGCTTATATGCTGGAGACTAATCAGGGAGAGCGGATCACCACCGCCAATCTGGCCGCTGAAGTCGGTGTGTCAGAGGCGGCTCTGTATCGACATTTCCCAAGTAAAGCGAAAATGTTTGAAGCCCTGATTGAGTTCGTTGAGGAAACGGTATTCACTCGTATCAATCGTATTACAGGCAGCACGAGCATTGAAGAGGATCGTCTGGGGCAGATTCTTACCTTAATGCTCTCTTTTGCTGATAAGAACCCGGGCATCTGCCGAATTCTTACGGGTGAAGCGCTCACCGGCGAGCAAGAGCGTCTGCGTAAGCGAATTATTCAATTCTACAATCGTCTGGAAACCCAACTTAAGCAGAGTACGCGCGAATGGGCTGCCGCCAATGGTCAGGACCTCAATGCCAATCTAACGGCTGAGTTATTGTTGAATATCATTGATGGTCGCGTGCAGGTTTACGTGCGCAGTGAATTCAGCCGCTCACCCATGGACAACTGGCAGCAACAATGGAAAAAAATCCATCAAGGTCTGTTGATTGGCGCTGGATTGAAGTAGCTACTGAAGCGATTCTTCACACCATTGACTTGCTCAGATTCACAGAAATCCTCACCCGCTTGAGTTTTCGCGCATCGAACTTCCAGCACAATACTCGCTGAGTCTCCACCACTGTTATTGACACGTGTCATAACCAACGACAGATCATCATCCTTTTGTGGCTTGCGCATCATAATGGTTAGCTCATTGGCCCACTCTAAATCAGTGGTCGAATATTCACTGGCAAAGCGTAACGCCATAGACCAGGCATTGTCACATTCAGCCTTACCATTACACTGAAATATGGTGTGTTGATTCATCTCACCATCACGGCTTTGTTGGAATCGTCGCAGACGCTCAGCGGCCTTTAGCTCACTAAAGCGGATGATACTGCTGTTGTATCGGTCATTGATAATATCCTTACTTTCTTCGGTCTCCGTGACTTCTTCCTGCTCTTTGGCAATACGGCGTTGATATTGCTTAATCTCTTTCAGAAGACTCGGACTCAGCTCTTTACCCAAACGCTCGTCACGCGCTGCACGAGTTTGTGCCGCCTCCAGTAACCGAGTGTAACGACGGATATTTTGCTTTAACAGCATAACGTCGCGGTCTTTTGATTCAAGCTCGATATCACGCGCGCGCTCAATATCCGAAATGTCTGTGTAACTGTTGATTAGGATGGTATCAAGTCGTTGCTGCTCCAGCTGACGCTGACGCTCTGCCTCTAACTTTTGTGCTTCGATCTTTTCCTGGCGTAATTGCTCAGCTGTTTTTCTAGGCGCCACAGTCTCTACAACAATCAACATATCATTGAGAATTTCGTAGCCATTTTGAGATACTTCCGGGGGTAGCGTGGAAGTAACGACGGTCTTGCCGTTTTTGTCCTTGTAGCGATACATCTTATAGGCCAACAGATCAGTAACCCAGACGAACTGCAATAATACAGCGCTTAAGAAGACGATAATGGGTTTGCGATGTTTAGATTCCATACTGCGATCGATAGTCATTGATTTTACCAACGGTTGAATCATCCTGTCCCTGTTGTACCAGATACTCAGTAATATTTTCAAGCTGAATAATGGCTTTAACAGGTATCCTATAATCTTGTTCGACCTCTTGAATAGCCGATCGTTCACCTTTTCCCTTCTCCTGACGGTCCAGTGCGATGACGACTCCCGCCGCTTCGGCTTCGGCCGCGGCAATGAGATCCATGGATTCGCGGATTGCCGTTCCGGCTGTGATCACATCATCAATAATTAACACTTTACCGGCTAAAGGCGCGCCGACGATTTGACCACCTTCGCCGTGATCTTTGGCCTCTTTACGATTAAAACACCAGGGAATGTCGATCTGATGCTGCTCATATAGGGCTACTGCAGTCGCTGACGCCAGCGGAATGCCCTTATATGCCGGACCAAATAACACATCAAACTCAATGTTGGCATCAACGATAGCATCGGCATAGGCGCGTCCCAACTTGGCTAAATCGGCGCCTGTCTTAAAATTACCGGCATTGAAAAAGTACGGACTCACGCGCCCAGATTTAAGGGTAAACTCACCAAACTTAAGCACCTGCTTGGCGATGGCGAAATCAAGAAATTCCTGTTGATACGGCTGCATCCTAATCTCCGTTTATGTGCTGATGTTGCAATTCAATGATATCTTTTATGCCTGATTGGGCATAAGACAGCATCTGCATTAACTCATCGGGCGAGAAACTACCGTCTTCAGCAGTACCCTGCACTTCAATCAGACCGCCATCTTCTGTCATCACAAAGTTCATATCAGTTTCACAACTGGAATCTTCTTCATAGTTTAAATCCAGCAATACTTCACCTTTGACGATACCGACTGATATGGCGCCAACCATTTGCTTTAGCGGGTTATGCGATATCATGCCTTTGCCTAGCATCCAGTGCAGTGCATCAACCATGGCGATACAGGCGCCCGAAATCGAGGTGGTTCGAGTTCCGCCATCCGCCTGAATTACATCGCAATCAACCTGTATGGTGTACTCTCCCAAGAGCTTCATATCCACTGCCGCACGCAGTGAGCGACCAATCAAACGCTGAATCTCAAGGGTACGTCCACCCTGCTTGCCACGCGCTGCCTCGCGTCCCATTCGATCATGGGTTGAGCGCGGTAGCATACCGTATTCAGCCGTTATCCAACCCTGATTTTTGCCCTTTAGAAAACGAGGCACACCCTCGATAACGCTAGCGTTACACAGTACCTTTGTGTTGCCAAAGCTGATCAGCACTGAGCCTTCGGCATGGCAAGTATAGTTACGTTCAATGGTTATAGGACGCAGTTGATCTGCGCTGCGTTCGTCATTACGCATAAAGACTCCGGTAGAAACTAAACAATGGCCTGATTATAGCCTATAAGCATAGTCACAGGGGTAAATAATTCCCCATCAGTGCGCTCTGATCGGGTAGAATAACGGTCATTAACTAACAACGTGATACCAAACTATGATTGCAAGTATGACCGCCTTTGCGCGCCGCCAGGAGCATACCGAATTTGGCACCCTGCAATGGGAAGTACGCTCTGTGAACCAGCGTTTCCTTGACCTGAATTTCCGTCTCCCGGAAGTCGTTCGTCATTTGGAAATGCCCCTGCGGGAAATTATTCGTAATACGCTCAATCGTGGTAAATGCGATATTAATTTAAAAATCACCACCGACAGTAACAAGGCCAGTAGCTTCTCTGTGAATGAGTCCGTCATTAGCTCATTATTAGCAACGCATCAGAAAGTCGCTGAAGTGGCCGGCAATCATGATCATTTAAGCACCCTGCAAATCATGCAATGGCCTGGCGTGTTGGAAGAACCTGAAACGGATGAAAAATCACGCGATAACCTTATCCTGTCACTCTTCAAACAAACCCTTAAGGATTTAATCAAGGCGCGCCACCGTGAAGGTGAAGCCATGAAGGATATCATCCTCGACCGTGTCACCGGGATCAAGGGTCAACTCGAGGTGGTAAAACCTGCCGTTGCTGAGATCCAAGCCACACAGCGCGCCAAGCTTGAGGAGAAGCTCAGTGAATTATCGCTCGATCCAGATCAGGATCGTCTCGAGCAAGAGCTCGTTTACGCGGCACAGAAATCCGATATCGCTGAAGAGATTGATCGGCTTGATACCCACCTGGCCGAAATCGAGCGTATTTTGGCTAAAGGGGGATCGGTGGGACGTCGTCTGGACTTCCTCATGCAAGAGCTGAATCGAGAAGCCAACACCATTGGCTCAAAATCCATCAGTAAAGTGACTACAGCAGCCTCTGTGGAGATGAAAGTTTTGATCGAACAGATGCGCGAGCAAATCCAAAACATTGAATAATTTGTCGGGAACAAATTATCACGAACGAAGTGAACCTTAGGTGAGTCTCATGGATGAGACGAGTAATAGTTTGTCGGGAACAAATCATCACCAACGCAGTGAGTCACTTTCCCTGTATCTTGCGTTAGCAGATGACGCCTTCTACATCCAGCTAGAGCAACAGATCATCGCCTCAGGTCGCGAAGGTCGACAAGGCATGCTGCATTATTATGACTATTCCATCCAAACGGCTCAGGCAACAGGTCGACTGACTGTACCGCACGATGGTGCAGACTGGGGCGCGGCATTGTGGTCATTACCTCTTGAGCCCCATGAAAACCAACCTCTCACAGCACAACAAAAGGCGGCCTACTTCACGGAGCATCTGGGCAAATCAGCCTATGAGCACTACCAAGCCGTCTGTGAATCCATGGCCAAACTGACCAAACCATTCATTGATAAAACCGACTGGTACCTGTCGATCATTGCTATTGCCCCCGAGTATCAATCTCGGGGACTCGGTAAGGAGCTTATGAAGCCGGTCTTGAGGGAAGCCGATGAGGCGGGTGTGGGCACCTATCTGGAAACGTTCGTCCCCAGAAACATTCGCTTTTACGAGCGACTGGGTTACGCAGTTATCCGTGAGCTATATGAGCCAGTATTAGCTACCCACTATCATCTGCTCAGACGTTCTGCCGGCGGCTAAAACCGCGCAATCCGCCATATATGAATAATAAAACCAGTGCATAAAACGCACCGGCACCAGAATATCCTGCACGGTGCTCGATTTTAGCGATCTTTTCGTTACGAACCTTATCTTTGAAGGTACTTAGTTCCTGATTCAGGTTCCTGCGCATATCAGTCATTGCCAAACCAAACCCCTCGGCGGATTGCTGGCGAATCGACTCATCAATTTTAATTGCACTTGAAGAGTCTTCGAGCTTACTCAGTCCCGGCGCACGAAACAGCAACTGACGTGACTTGATATCAAATACGGCGGTATCGACAAATGTTTGCACCCGGTTGTCATTGCCCGGGATCAGATAGGCGCCAACAATAGTCCAGTACAGTAACGAGGAGGTATTTTCTTCTGAGCGGCGCATTTGGTCATAGGATACCAGTGCCATGACATCCACATCATATAGACGAGACACGCGATCGAGGCTCTCAAAGCCCCCATCATTACCCAGGTAGGCTGATGGAATGACTTCAATTTTCTCGATGTAATCAAATTGCTCAAACTCTTGTTTCACCTGCTCGAGCAGTTGCAGTTGCTGCGACTCATGGAAACCATTTGCCCGCCACTGCTTCGAAGGTACAAATGCTAAACCCACGCGCACTGGCAATTTAATAACCGGTACATCACCCGCATGGGAGCGGCGACCTTGACCATCCGGATACAGAAAGTCGACCAAACTGGTAGACACGGCATCACGACTTCCACCGTCATACATCAACATACTACAGCCACTCACGGCTAAAACCCCAATCAAGCCAATGATCGGGCGTAAGAATACTGAAATTTTCATATTTAATATCCACTATTGCGATAGCTATAGCATAGCTTCAATGGTGACTTTTTGTCAGTGATCACATTGTAAAAAAGTGCTTCATTTGTAACATTGCCTGTGCCTTGTCGTGCCATGAATGATGTGCGCATTGCGAGCGATTCAGGTACTATAGGCGCAAATCACTTTTGAATGATTATTTATGCAGTCTGCTGGTACTTTATTTATTGTTTCTGCGCCTTCCGGCGCTGGCAAAACATCGCTACTCAGAGCAATAGCCGAGGAGTTAGATAACTTCGCCATCTCCGTCTCGACCACCACGCGCCCTATGCGAGAGGGTGAGATTGACGGTGTCCACTACCATTACACCGACGTTGATGGCTTTAAAGCGCGCATTGCTGATGGTGAATTCATCGAATATGCTGAGGTGTTTGGTAATTACTACGGCACTTCCATCAAAACCGTTCAGGATGCCCTCGCGCAAGGGACTGATTTAGTGTTAGAAATTGACTGGCAAGGCGCGCAAATTGTGCGCGACCGATTACCCGAATGCACTTCAATCTTCATTCTTCCACCATCGAAAGAAGCCTTACAAAAGCGCCTGGAGGGACGGGGACAGGATAATGCTGAGGTCATTGCCAACCGTATGTCCAAGGCCATGGCTGAAATCTCACATTACAACGAATATGAGTATGTTGTGATTAATGATGATTTTGATATTGCCAAGGATGAGCTTCGAGCCATTATCATCGCCCAGCGGCTAAAGCTGGAAAAACAGCAGCAACGCCAGCAAAAGCTCATTGACGACCTACTCTAACATCAGTACAATGCGCGACTGCTCTAAATATTGATTGGAGAATTAAATGGCACGTGTAACCGTACAAGACGCAGTAGAAGTCGTCGGCAATCGCTTCGACCTCATCCTGCTTGCGACAGAAAGAGCTCGTGATTTGGCCAATGGCACTAAAGAGCCTAAGGTCGATTGGGACAACGATAAGCCAACAGTTGTTGCGCTTCGTGAAATCGAAGAAGGCCTGATCAGCAAAGAGATCATGGAACAGGAAGCAAAAGAAGAAAAAGCGCGTCTGGAAATGGAAGCGCTGGAAGCAGAAGCTGCGCGTCTGATTGAATAATATCGAATAACACCCTCTGAGCCCGGAAAAATCACCTCCGGGCTTTGCAAATTCCCGCTAAATCTTTCAAAATCAAACAATAATCACCATAGTAAGATCAGATGCTGACATAATGTCAGGATTGGAGTGACCGTTAGTGTATTTAATTAGTGGCCTTATCGAACAACTCGAGACCTACCTTAGCGCTGAACAAATTCAGCTGGTTGAGGATGCCTTCGTGTTCGCCAAAGATGCCCACGAAGGTCAGATGCGAAGTAGTGGTGAGCCCTACATTACCCACCCGGTTGCTGTGGCTAAAATTCTGAGCGAGATTAATCTAGACCATCAGACCATCATGGCAGCACTCATGCATGATGTCATCGAGGATACCGCCGTCACACAAGAGTTAATGACCGATAAATTCGGAGAGTCTGTCGCTGATTTGGTCGAGGGCGTCAGTAAACTGACCAAAATCAAGTTTTCGACCCGCGCAGAGGCACAGGCTGAAAATTTCCGCAAAATGATGATGGCCATGGTACGAGATATTCGTGTGATCATGATCAAACTGGCTGACCGGTTGCACAACATGCGTACGCTCGGTCATCTGCGGGCGGATAAGCGACGCCGCATCGCCCACGAGACGCTGGACATTTATGCGCCCATTGCCAACCGGCTCGGTATTTATAACATCCGTGAGGAAATGCAGGTGCTGGGTTTTGCTGCACTGCACCCGATGCGTCATGAAATTCTGGAGTCGGCAGTCAAGAAAGCGCGTGGTAATCGTAAAGAGATCATTAACACCATTCAGCAAGCCATCGTAAAGCAACTTGAAGAGACCAACATCAAATTTGAGGTCTTTGGACGCGAGAAGAATCTGTTTAGCATTTACCGCAAGATGCGCAATAAACACATGACCTTTTTTGAAGTGATGGATGTCTATGGTTTCCGCATTATCACCGACAAAATTGACAGCTGTTATCAAATTCTCGGTCAAATGCACATGCTCTACAAACCCGTGCATAACCGCTTCAAAGACTATATCGCTATCCCCAAAGCCAACGGCTACCAATCTCTCCACACCACACTCAAAGGCCCCCACGGACTCCATGTCGAGATTCAAATTCGAACTGAAGACATGCATAAGATGGCCGAGCATGGTGTCGCTGCACATTGGTTATATAAGTCCAGCACGACCTCGAATCCTGCGGAGATGAAAGCCCGTGAGTGGATGCGTAACCTGATTGAATTTCAGGAAACCGCAGCAGACTCATCAGACTTTATTGAGCACGTTAAAATTGATCTGTTTCCGGATGAAGTCTATGTCTTCTCACCGGATGGCGAGATCATCTCTCTGCCGCAAGGCGCAACACCAGTCGACTTTGCCTATTTTATTCACACCGATGTTGGTAATAGTTGTATCGCCTGTAAGATCGACCGCTCTCTGGCGCCACTGAGTACACAACTGGTTAATGGCCAAACAGTACAAATCATTACCGCACCGGGCGCCAGACCCAATCCGGCCTGGTTAAGCTTTGTTATTACCGGTAAGGCACGCGCCAATATACGCCACTATCTGAAAAATCTGCGCGACGATGAAGCGATAAAACTAGGGCGTCGCTTGCTTGATAAGGCACTCAAAGGCCAGCGCTTAGAAGCCTTCAGTGAAGAGGACATCGCGCGTGTTACAAAAATAACCAAACATCAGTCGCTCAATGACTTACTCAGAGCCATTGGGCTTGGCTCAACAGCAGCAATGATTGTCGCTCATCATCTGAATCCCGATATTCAGGATATCAAGGATGATGAAGCCAAAACACTGGCAATTCAGGGTACTGAAGGTATGTTGGTAAATTATGCCAAATGCTGCCGACCGATACCCGGTGATCCCATTTTGGGTTTTGTCAGCGCTGGCAAGGGCATTATGGTCCACCGTGATAATTGCAGTAATATCGCTGAAATGCGCGATCAAGAGGATAAAATCATCCCCATGCTCTGGTCCGATGATGTGGCAGGCGATTTCTTGGTCAACATCTGCATTTATGCCAAAAACGAACGCGGGGTTCTGGCAAAGATTACCGCCAAATTAGCCGAGTCAGAAATTAATATTTCAAATATGGAAATCGATGAGCATGACGGCATGCATTATCGCCTGTATTTCATCATCGCCGTGCGCGATCGAACCCATTTAGCTTCAATCATCAAACGCCTTCGCTTAATACCGACGGTCGCAAAAATTATCCGAGTTACAGAATAGGAAACACTCATGTCCAGAGAAATCATTCATACCGATAACGCACCATCGGCCATTGGCACCTACTCACAGGCCGTGAAGACGGGTAATACGGTGTATCTTTCCGGTCAAATTGGCCTCGATCCAGACACCATGGAAATGGTAGAAGGTGATATTAGTGCACGGATTCATCAGGTATTTAAAAATCTCACTGCCGTCTGTGAGGCTGCTGGAGGCTCACTCGATGATATGGCAAAGGTGACTATTTTCCTAACCGACCTTGGCCACTTTGCCACAGTCAATGAAATCATGGCGCAGTACTTCAATGAGCCCTATCCAGCACGTGCCGCTGTCGGGGTCGCTCAGTTACCCAAAGATACCGATGTCGAAATGGATGGTGTCATGGTTTTAAGTGGTGACTAATTCCACGACTGATTGGCTCACCCATTGGTTTGAAAATCCCTGTCTGGACCTACGCTCCAGCGATGATTTTAGTGCCAGCCACATTCGCAACACCACCTCACTGCCATGGAGTCGCTTGGTTAATTCAATGCATGAGTTACCCGACAAGCATCAGGTGCTGCAGTTAATCGGTTCATCTGAATCACTCACCGAAGCCACTCAGTTTTTGTCCCAAAAAGGCTATGTGGTTGAGCGGCAAATCCCAGCAACACCCGAGTTCTGGCAATGGGCAGAGCAACAACAGATCACAGATTCTGGTTGTCAATCAGTGCCCTTGTGGCGTGCTAATCCGCGACTCATTGGGCATATGGATTTAATCGAACAGAGCACACAAGGTCGTCGGGCGTTGGATTTTGCCTGTGGCGCCGGTCGTGATGCAGTCTATCTGGCGGCTCGTGGTTGGAATGTCACAGCTTTGGACGTTAAGGCAGATGCACTGAGTCGCTGTCAGGCTCTGGCTGATTCCATGAACTGCCCAATCGAAACAATGCAAGCGGATATGGAATCGGGTGAGGATCATCTGGCTGATCAGACATTCGACTTGATCGTGGTGATGCGTTATTTACATCGGCCCTATCTACCCACGCTAATTGATCACCTGAACGCAGGCGGCGTGCTATGTTACAGCACCTTTATGGTCGGCTGTGAGCAGTTTGGCTCACCTCGAAATCCGAATTATTTGTTGCAACCCAATGAATTGGCTCAGACCTTTCCACAGCTGACTATTTTAGTGAATGAGGAGCACCGCCTTGCCGATGGCCGCCCCATTGCACTTTTCATCGCTCAGAAGTCTTAATCACACAGAAACCTTAACTACTCAGAAGCCTTAATCGCCCTGAAACCTCTAGCGTTAGTAGTCCATCAGATAGTCTGATTTTTCCCCCTGTAGTACACCTTGCCAAGAGCCGTAGGTTGGATTGGTCAGCGCAAACCATTTCGTGCCCCAATAGTGTTGATACTCATCGACCAGCTCAGCACGTCTTTCATGGGTGATATTTTTCTTCACATTCGGCAGGAAATCACCAAAATCATCACCAAACAACATCAATACACGGTACTTATCTGCCAGATATTCTCGACGTGATTGCTTTTCCGAACCCCAACCAGCCTGACCTGATTTCAGTAGCACAAGCTCATCATTAACTGAGTTGATGCCGACAGCGCGAAGGTTGTTTGCCGTATCAGCTACTTGCGGGCATGTTGAGTCATTGCCCTCACGCATACTGCACTCTCGGTTGGTCAAATAGATCACTTCAATACCCTGCTCCGACGCAGCGTTAATAAAATCAACCGCACCGGGCACTGCTTTAGCCTGAGCCAGCGCGATCCAGTTATCCCAGGCAGGCAAATTAAATGAGGTGTTGGTTTTTACCATCATGGCCTGAAATGGTGAGTTATCAAGCACAGTTT
>CAZLIR010000023.1:6456-14741 GCA_964559635.1 uncultured Enterobacterales bacterium | reverse complement strand
GCAAATTAGCATCTGGTTTCAACAAATGGGGGGTGACTCCGGCCTCACGATAGGCACTCAACATCTCTTGATATTGGCGACGTGCAATCTCAATATCGAATTGGCGGCCTAATCGGACCGAGCGACGTGACATGGCATTACCCATTTGCCATGAGTAATTGTCCATCGGACCAATCAAAACATCTTTCAGCACGCCATATTCTGAGTCCATGCCCCAGTCTTCGAGCGGTTGTGTGCCACCCATGGCATTTCTGCGTTTGTAGGTAAAATTGTCCATCAATAACGTCTCGTATCAAATTCCTAAATTACAGGCGACCAGCGCAAAATGTTCAGGCAAGCTCACCAAGCAAGAGTCCCATCATAGCTAAGGTTTCAAAGGAAACCCAATCGCATCGATCATTTTCAACCACCACAGTCGCCAACCTTTCTTGTCATCACAGGTGTCCAGTGCGTACATGGTAATCTTTGCCCCCAACCACCGGAATGGCTCTGGGGGTATCCAGGTAGGTAATGTTTTTGCGAATGTTAATTGCCGTTCAGGGATATCAACATCGTCAACAATCGCCAGAGCGACTCGCGCTGCGAAACGGCTCGCAGTAACACCAAATCCTGAGTATCCACCCGCGTAAATCATTCTCCCCCGGTGGTAATGCTGAAAATGTACCGCCATCCGTGTGGTTAAGGCAATGGGGCCACTCCAGGCATGCGAGAAACTAATATCATGCAATGTTGGGAATGTTTTAACAAATGCTTCAGCGAGCGGTAAAAATGGCTTAGCGGTTTTATCTTCCTGAGGATCGGTCTCATTATTGAAGAAATAATCCAAGCGACCACCGAATAAGATCCGATTATCGCGCGTCAAGCGCATGTAATTGAGTTGTGTTCGGGTATCGTAAATGCCTTGTCGATTCTGCCAGCCAATCCGACTAAGCTGTTCGTCAGTGAGGGGTTCGGTCATAATAATGCGATCACGAATCGCTGCAACACGAGAGGCCACCTTTTTTGTATGTTTGGTAAAGGCATTGGTCGCGAGAATAATTTTCGCCGCCGATATAGTCGCTTTAGGTGTACTAACCATGACTCTGTCAATCAGTCGGTGACTTCGCAGCATAGGCGTATTTTCAAAAATCCTGACACCTAGTTGCTCTGCGACCAGTTTCAAACCCCAGGCTAGTTTGGCTGGGTTGATGATACCGGAGCGTTGCTTGGACCAGAGGCCACCGGCAAACAGAGGAGACTTGATCTCCGCCTCAAGTTGCTCAGCGTCTAACAAATGGGCATCGTGACCATGTTGTTTGTAAAGTTGATATTCTTGGGCAATATCTTGCACTCCATGCGCACCAACCGCAACAGTCAACTCACCGCTCCACTCGACATCACAATCGATTTTGTAGCGTTCAATCGTGGCTCGAAAACCATCCATATTACTTTTACCGAGCGCCTCTAACTCCGCTAATTCGTCTGGATATAGTCGACTGGCGTTACTCATGCCATGCATAAGGGATGTGGATAATATGGCACCGGGTCTGCCAGAAGCCCCCACGGCAATAGTATTCGCTTCAATGAGCATCACCACCCGGTCAGGTTGTAATTCTTTGGCTTGTACAGCCGCCCATAAACCAGTGAAGCCGCCTCCAATGATCAATAGATCCGTGCTTGTATCCTCGGTCAATGACGGACCTGGCTCGGTCCGGTTGAGGGTATCTAACCAGTACGGATGAAACTTGGTGTGTTGGAGTGCAGTGGCAACATTTAGCATGTTATTAAGTTACTGAAATTAGCCAAATTGACTACCCCCTGCTGGGGGCAGATTAGATTTTTTGTATGTGATGCTGGAGCAAATCTATCTCTGTATCGAGTTGCTCTTGCTGCAGAATATCAATGAATAGCGCCAATAATTCCGATTGCGATGACATGTAGGTTTTGCTATAGATATTTTTCTTATGCATCTTCACTGTTTCGTAACCGATGTGCATTTTCTCAGCAATATTCTTGGTCGAGTAGCCCTGAAGTAGTAGCTGACACACCTGATACTCCTTGTTTGTTAACAAATCCTTGCCAAAATTCCTGACGACCTTCTCAACATCAGAAACATGCGCCAGATGATCAAATTGACGGTTGCTGTGGTGTTCAACCACCAGCGCCGTTAATGAATCACAAATCTCTTCAAGATATTCGAGACTCTCACGCGCAAACTTCTGCTCAGTGCCAAAGAGTGACATGTCAATGTGTAAACAGGTGCCGTCTTGTAAATCAAACAGATAGCCGATTTCATCGGACAGATCCAGAAAGTTGAAGTACGAATTATATATCGATTCAAATTCTTCCGGACCAATCGCATCGAGCGTGAAAAATCCAAATTGATTGCGGTCAGCATAGTGGCGATAGAAAGGATCCAGAACATAGAGGCGTGTCAGGTAGCGCCATGAATCCTCACCCTGCAAACGATTTTTTACTCCATCCTTACCATAACGGAATAGTAATTTAACACTCGACTGACGACTCATATGCAACACGAGCAATTCATCGTAATCAAAGTGCAGTTGGAACAGCTGATTCAGGTTACTGTAAAAATCATCCTCACCGACGGATTTGGTGAGGTTGATTATTTGCTTGGTGCGTTGTGCCTGAGATGAACTCATGCCGTTCTCTCACCAGTTTTTATGATAATTTCGCCTAGCACAACCACCGTTAGTGAACCCCAGACAACTTCCCAATGAATCGCCTCACCCGGTGTCCACATGAATAGTAAAATGGTCAATGACAGGATGAATGCACAAAGATATGAGGCTCCTCGAACAAACCCCGGTCCTCCGGGAAGACGAAACCCGTCATTTGCAAGTACACTATCCTGTTGCCTTATTTTAATGAATGCCAGACACATCACCACATAAGGGATCATGAAGATAACACCGGAAAACGCGAATAATGTCCAAAATAAATCTTCATTTGTTGTGGCTATTACACCATAAAGAATCAGCATGACTGAGGCAGCAACACCCATACTCACCGCCGCTCCGAGAGGGGTACCATGACGCGTCTCGATAGCCAAGAATGCCGGTAACTCCTTATCAATGGCCGCTTCTGCTGCTGCTCTGTTAGCACCCATCGCCCAGGTCGCACCATTAGAGAAAAAGGTATACAGGGCGCCTACCCCCAGGATAACAACAACTGGCATACCGATTTCTGAGTCAGCAAATAGCAACACAAAAGTGTTTATCAGACCATCAACAACATCAACATGGGCGGCTGGGATGGCTATCAGAATGGCAGAGGTTGCCAGTATGTAGGCAGCAACCACGACAAATATTGAACTGAATACCGCCTTGGGTAAATCGCGCTTAGGGTCATTCATCTCCTCGCTTGAGGCCGATGCCAGCTCGAAGCCTAACATGCCATAAACAACGGCTGGCAGGTATTGCAGGCTCAGGCCGCCATTATCGGTAGAGGGGATCATCGTGGCGAGCGTAAACTCGTTGGCGAAGCCGTTTGCCAGCCCGTACTGAACGGCGCCGATGATCAGCACGACAAAGATTAGTAGCTTGATGATCGCACCGAGATTCGGGATCCATTTACCGATGTTCAACGTCATAATATTGGTAAATGTCACGACCCATATTAGTACCAAGCCCAAGGTGATCTGAGCGTTAAGTGACATCTCTGGAAAAAATAGTTGTGAGAAAATTCCCGAAAAAAGAATGAAAATCGCCGGTATCCAAACCGCCACATTGGCCCAATAATACCAACTTATACGAGAGGCCATTTGCGCACCATAGGCGCGTTTCACCCAAGCATAAATGCCACCCTGCTCTGGATAATGCACGCCAAGTTCGGTACTAATCGCGCCAAAGGGTAATAAGAATAAGAGGGTTAATATTAACCACCAAAAAACGATGGTCGGTCCCATGACAGCGCCAGCAGCCAAAGTATCAAGCAGGAGCACGGCCGAGACGCAATATAAAAAGATATCTCGTCTAGCCAGCGTCTTTTCATGTGTATGTGTCGTGCTCATAGTATTACCTTATTGTGTGATCACCGCCTGAACTTCAAGATATTCTCGCAGTCCTTCCATGCCCCATTCGCGACCGTTACCTGATTGTTTGAATCCGCCGAATGGTGCATCGCTATTGAAATAACTGCCTTGAACATAGCATTGACCAGCCTGTATCTGGCGACCAATGTTCACCGCTGACTCAGTGTCTTTGGCGTAAACACCCGAGGATAGTCCGTACTCGGTATCATTAGCGATAGCAATTGCCTGCTGAATATCCTTGTAAGACATGATACATAAAACCGGGCCAAAAATTTCCTCGCGGGCGATCGCCATGTGATTTTCAACATCTGCAAATATAGTGGGTAACACATAGGCGCCCTCACTTAATGACTCAGGTAAATCAATACCACCGGTAACCAGCCTGGCACCCTCTGCAATACCCCGGTTAATGTAGTCTCTGACGCGTTGTTGTTGAAGTTTCGAGCTCAATGGCCCCATCGTGGTATCGGGATCATTGGGTGAGCCAATGACATTAGCCTCAGCAACCTGTTTGGCGAGAGAGACAGCCTCTTCGTAACGCGATTCATGGACAAGCATGCGCGTCAGCGCACAACAGGTCTGACCAGAGTTAAACATAACATCCTGCACGCCGTACTTCACCGCTGCCGCTAAATCGGCATCTTCTGTGATGATATAGGGTGATTTCCCGCCAAGCTCCTGACACACACGCTTGACTGAGCCGGCAGCAGCTTCTGCCACCTTAACGCCTGCCGCTGTAGAGCCAGTAAATGACACCATACTCACATCTGGGTGAGCGCATAGATAGGCACCAATGTCATTTCCCACACCGGTAATCACATTAAAAATCCCCTTCGGTGCAGCCACTTCGGTGAATATGTCTGCCAATAGTAGATCCTGTATCGGTGTTTGCTCGGCCGGTTTAACCACCACGGTACAGCCAGCGGCCAAGGCAGGCCCTAGCTTACCCACCAGCTGTGACAGTGGATAATTCCAGGGATTGATTAACACGCACACGCCAATCGGTGAATAGGCATGAATGGTGCCATTGACCATTTCTTGCGAGGCCACAACATGAGTCAGGTCCGAGAAACTTCGAAACGCATCAATGGCACTTTGAACTTGAACCTGCTCAGCAAAATGTCTGGGACAGCCCATGGACTGACTGATAACATCGGTGAGCTCTGCCAGCCGAGCTTGCATTTTATCGGCAATTTGATTGATCAAATCTGCGCGCACGCTGGCGGATGAATTAGACCACGAGGGTAACGCCGCCTTTGCAGCGGCGATGGCAGAGTCTACGTCATTGTTATCAGCGGCCGCGACAACAGCAATCTGTTCACCGTTGGCTGGATTGATCACAGCAATGGTTTGCGCTGAGTGAGCATCCTGCCATTGGCCGTTAATGTAATGTGAGTGGTATTGATACATAGCTAAAAACACACCGTGGTAACAGGTAAAATCAGGGTATTGTTTATTATCATATCGCCATACCCCCACGAGGGGAATTTATTTTCTGTGCCCAGCTAGCTCAGACAAAGACTGGGGTTCAGGATTGTGATTGCCGTGTTTGTAATGCCCTACGCAGAAAGCCATCTGCGGCAGATAAATCAGCTTCGGCCTGAGTTTTATCGACCCCGGCCAAGATCATATAGAGTGCTGTTTTAACACTGTGATCAGCCTGCACAAGGGTCTGCTCTGCCTGCTGCTGTGATACGCCGGTGATCTCCATGACCATGCGCGTTCCCCGGGCTAGTAATTTGTCATTGGTCGTTTTCACATCGACCATGTAGTTGTGATAGGTCTTACCCAGTTTGATCATGCTTGCGGTTGAAAGCATATTCAGTACCAGTTTTTGTGCTGTACCGGCTTTCATGCGGGTCGAGCCAGTAATGACTTCCGGGCCAACCACCGGTGCAATGGCGACATCAGCCTGCTGAGAAATGGCAGACTCAGGATTACAACTGACTGCAATCGTGGCAGCACCTAGTTGTCGGGCATACTTCAGCGCACCAATCACATAGGGTGTGCGACCACTCGCGGCAATACCTACCACGACATCGGTCGCTGTCAACCTGATATTCTGCAGATCCATGGCGCCCGCATCAGCATTATCTTCAGCACCCTCTTGAGCACGGAACATGGCTTGCTCACCACCGGCCATAATTGCAGTGACGAGATCCTCGTCAACGCCAAAGGTTGGCATGCACTCCACAGCATCCAGCACCCCCATGCGACCGCTTGTGCCCGCACCAATATAAATTAAACGTCCCCCTGCCTGAAGTTGCGCAACAGTCCGATCGACCGCTCGAGCTATATTGGGTAATTCATCGGTGATCGACTGGCTTACCTGATGATCTTGCTCATTAATAATCGAAACAATACCCAGACTGTCTTCAAGATCAATCGCCAGACTGGCTGGATTTTGTGACTCAGAAATGAGTGACTTGAGGTGATCAATAAGTGGGTTATTGCGCTGAGTCATCGTGTTAATCCGCCTCTGTCGGATGATTATTAACGGCCGGTTTGCCGAGATAACAAACCACAAATGCCAGTGATGCACCAACACACAATTGATAGGGAAATGCCAGATCGATACTTAAGCCCAAGACATCCTGGATATAGGGTTGGAAAAATAGTGTTGCCAGAAAACCAACCACTAATGCCAACAGGGCTGACGTTGCATTCCCACGTTGCGTAAACAAGGCATTAAAAAATACCCCTAACAAACCGGAATAGGAAAACACCATGACACTTAAAGCAAATGAGAGCAGAGGCATATCAGAGTACTGTTGCCAGAAGTAACTCAGTATCGCCATACCACCTAATGCGCAGGCAGCGATTGCCATTCCAATACGACCGGCTCTGACAAAGTGTGCATCAGAGCGGATCTGCTCCTGTCCTGCTAATCTGGCCCGATAAAAGTCTTCGACCATGACAGAAGACATAGAATTTAAGCCGGAATTGAGGGTTGATAGGGCCGCCGCCACGATTCCCACAGTAACCAAGCCACGCAACCCCGATGGCATTTCATTCAAAACGTAGTACATGAAGATGGTAATCTTTTCACCCTCGAAGGTTTGTACTACCTCTCCCACTTGATTGGCTGACATCAATTCAGGGTGCTGATAAAAAAGATACAGTAGCAAACCGATTAGCATGAATAACAGCACGACGGGTAAAGCAAACACCATGGATAACAACATGGCTTTAGCACTCTCTTTCGCTGAGCGGCAGGTTAGCACCCGTTGCGTCATATCCTGATCCATACCAAAGGCGGCAATGCTTAATAATAAGAAACCACTAATCGATGCCCAGACACTGAAGGTACCTTCAGCACCAAAATTCAATCTGAAATCAAATAATGTGAGCTTGGAGATATCCCCTTCTCCGGGGTTATTCAAAGCCTGCATCACCTGCGAATAATCGCCACTGATACTCGAGGTCAGGTAGTAAATCACCGCCACAGCAGCTGACACGTAAACAGCGCATTGAATGGCATCGGAGTAGATCACAGAACGGATCCCGCCGACCAACGAATATAACAAACCCGCAAGGGTCAAAATGAGCACCGAGATAATGACATTATCTGCGGCTATATTCTGAAAGATGACCATCGATACGGCTATGGCAGCCATATACAATCGTGCGCCACTGGCAAACACGCGACCAAATAAATACATGGCCCCTGCACGCATTTTTGTTTCACTGCCAAAACGCACCTGCAGCAATTCATACACCGTCGTTACCTTCAGCTCATAGAATCGCGGGATCATGAACTTGGCTACGAATACAGCCGCCAGAATGGTTCCCAAATTTGTGGCGAGATAGGTTAAATTGGCGCGGTAGCCTTGGTCAGGGCCGCCTAAAAATGTCGCTGCTGACTGTGAGGTAGCCAGAACACTAATGGCAACCAACCAAATGGACATATTATTACCGCCGAGAAAGTACTCTTTGGTGTTACTGACCTTGCGGCGACTGAAATACCAGCCTGTACCCGCCAACAGCACAAAATAGGCAATAAAAATTATCCAATCAATCAGGTTGAGACTCATCAATTACTCCGCTTCAGAGACACCGGCAATCGTCCTGTTGCTGTTTTTATGCCCGTCAATATGTTTGCTAATGCATCATAAGCTGGACTAGATAGCTGTCCGGTCTCTGGGTTTTTCGTTAACACCGCATGGTAACAGAAAATAGTGGCATCTGATTGCTTGATGAAATCCGCCACGTCATAGGGTGATTGCAGCGCGATTAATACATTGGTTATGCC
>CAZLIR010000023.1:0-6356 GCA_964559635.1 uncultured Enterobacterales bacterium | reverse complement strand
CTGCATTCGCTCATCGGCGATGATTTCAATATTTGTAGCTGATGTCAGTGGTAAAGTATGCGCTTCATCTATGACGGTGATTGCTGCGAGTGCCAGCTGAGATTGCCACTCATCATAGTCACTTGTTGCAAACGTTTGTTTAGCTCGCTCGAGAGTCTCCTCATAGGTCTGTTGTGGCAGAGCAAACTGAGTTTTCACAGCATTGAGTCGGGTAATCGACTGCTGCATTTCATCCTCGGTGTAGCCTGCCGCTAATAATCGCTGACTAACCGTCTTGATGAACTCTTTGAGTGCCTGCCCACACTGGCCAGAGTGATTTTTGAATGGCATCAGCGCAATATCAGCACCGGCGCGAAATGTTTCCACAACTACATCTACCGGATCAAAATAATCACTCACACCAGCCATATCCAGGGCATCGGTAACAACAACACCCTGATAGTTAAACTCAAGTCGTAACACATCATGCAGAATTTTGCGTGACATGGTCGCCGGTGTGGTGATGGCGGAATCGTCTTTGCCCTTGTAGGTTGTTGGATCTATCTTTGGATATTGGATATGAGCTGCCATCACCATGGCTGGATTCGCTTTAGCGATCGCCGCAGTAAAAGGGTGTAAATCCGAAGTTAACAGCTCCGACCAGCTGCGATTAACTTGTGGTAGTCCAATATGGCTATCAACATCGGTATCACCATGACCAGGGAAGTGCTTAGCTGCTGCAGCCACGCCCTGCGTCTGAATAGCATTAATCATCGCAATGCCGAGCTCTGCAACCACTTCTGGCTGTGCGCCAAATGAACGGGTATTGATGACCGGATTATCTGGATTGGCATTCACATCAATGGTGGGTGCAAAGTTGACGTTAATGCCGAGCGCCTTGAGCTCATTGGCGAGCACTGTTCCGGTCTTCTGTGCGTATTCAACACCATGAACAGGATAGGTGGCAGCGATCGCCATGTTGCCACTGAGAGCATGTGACCAATGGCGCGGTAATCGAACTACACGCCCGCCCTCCTGATCGGTTGCAATGAGCAGTGGCAAAGACTCTTGTGCACGTGACGCCTGAATTGCATGGGTCAGTTGAATCGTTTGTTCGATCGATTCAAAGTTACTGGCGAACAGGATGACCCCAGCAAGTGGTATGTCTTGGATTAATTCACTTAGCGACACTGATAGTTCGGTCACGGGCTGCTCGGAGAAATCATTCAGGCTGATCATCATCCGGCTCGCCACCTGTTTTTCGAGGGCGGATAATGAATTATCTATCTCGGCATCTTTATCCATGGTCAATTCGATTGGCTTGGTCGTCAGTGTGAGTCATTATAATTATGCGTTATCGTGCGCTTTATATGTGTATCATACACCCTTTAGGGTAATTACTAAGTAGCCGCCAGACAATAGTATACGATCATGAATATTTCCACTCGTTCACTGCTCATCGACTACCGCTTTCTACTGGCGATCATCGTTGTCCTGGTGATCACTTTAGCAAACTATGACAAGTGGACTGGTCCAACAGCACCGGTCTACAGTAAATCAGTCAGTCCGACTGTGGTGGAGGAATTTCGCGCTGCCTGGATAGCAAGCGTTGCCAATATTAACTGGCCGAGTGAAATGGGGCTGTCTGTCGATGAGCAACAACAGCAAGCTATCAACTTGCTCGATGCGATCAGTGCCGCCAATATGAATGCCGTTATCTTACAGATCAGGCCGCAGGCAGACGCACTTTATGACAGTCCATATGAACCCTGGTCCTATTACTTAACCGGGACTCAGGGTACACCACCGGAACCCTTCTATGATCCTCTGGCGTTTTGGGTTGAGCAGGCGCATCTTCGGGGGCTTGAACTGCATGCCTGGATCAATCCCTACCGTGCGCATCACATGGATGGTGGTCCAGTCTCTGAGCATTCCATTGTTCAACGCATGACAGATAATATTTATCGCTTAAAAAACGATATGTATTGGATGGATCCGACACAACCTGAAGTGGTAGCCCATTCGTTGAATGTCATCAAAGACATCGTCAGTCGCTATGACATCGATGGCCTGCATTACGATGATTACTTCTACCCCTACCCGTCATATAACGACGGTGAGGATTTTCCTGATCATGAAAACTACCAGCACTATGTCACTCAGGGTGGCGAATTATCTAAAGCCGATTGGCGTCGCGCCGCCGTGGATGACTTCGTGCAACAAATTTATGTGTCAGTTAAGGCCATTAAACCTCATGTCAAAGTAGGCATTAGCCCGTTCGGCATATGGCGACCAAATTATCCAGAATCAATCCGTGGTTTTGATCAGTATGAACAACTCTATGCCGATGCCAAATTATGGCTTAATGAGGGCTGGCTGGATTACTACACGCCGCAGCTCTACTGGAATATCAGTAAAATTCCGCAAAGCTTCCCCATATTACTGGCCTGGTGGGAGTCACAAAATACCCAGCAACGCCATTTATGGCCTGGCATGTCATCCAACAAAGCCGCCACTCAGGCAGGTCAAACCGAAGTGATAAATCAGATCATGGTCAGTCGTGCAATACAGAAAACCTCTTCAGGTCATGTGTTCTGGAATGTCAAAACAGTTGCTGATAATCCTGATTTTGCCTTGCTGCTCGCCAACCATGTCTACAATAATCAGGCGCTAGTTCCCGCCTCACCCTGGTTAGATAATGAACCGCCCGATCCGCCAACGGTCAGCATGACAGAGAGTGACAATGCACTCACCGTCACGTGGCGAGGTGCAGATGAAGCTGCATTTCGCTGGGTTATTTACTCTTATACTGCCTCAGGTTGGCGCTATGATATTGTCCCGGGACATGTTGATAATTATCGCTTTGATGATGCCAAGGCGATTCAACAGGTGGCCGTGATCGCGGTGGATCGAACAGGGCAACAAAGTGCGCGGATTAATCTACTAACTGAACATGAATAGCGTAGACAGCACAAATACCATGGCGATGAACAGCAAATGAAGTACGATAAATCCTGCCACAACAACTAGTGCGACAGCGGCAATACTGGCCAGAGGCGTAAACAGAAGTGACATGAAAAACAGCGCCAACACTGTCATCCAAAACCACTTTCGCGTGATGAGATAGAGTAGCAAAATAAATCCGGCAAATGGGATCAAAACGTCCATAGGACCTCCTTCAGCTTCACTCTATTAATGTACCACGACCCAGTTCCCTTATCTGTGAGCAAATGTAAGCAAGTTTAATGCGACTACTTCAGGTGCTCCACAAAGTAGTTGGTCTGCATGGTATACAGATGCAGTGATGTTCCCTTGCCTTCAACAATGCCATGCCGCCTGTTTGGATATGCCATAAAATCAAACTGACGATTATGTTTGATCAATTCATTGATCAGTCGCTCTGAGCCCTGATAGTGAACGTTATCGTCACCGGTTCCATGGACCAGTAATAACTTGCCAACCAAATTTTTGGCGTGAGTTAGTGGGGCGGCTTCTGTGTAATTCGCGGCATATTCATCCAATAATCCTGAGTATCGCTCCTGATAGATGGAGTCGTACAGGCGTTGATCAGGGACAGGGGCTCTGGAAACACCGACATGATATTGCTCCGGGTAGCGGAATAACAAATTCAATGTCATTGAGCCGCCACCGGAATGTCCCCAGACACCGACACGATCACAATCGATATACGACCAGCGCTGACAGATTTGCTTGAGTGAATCAGCCTGATCTTTTGCACCAATCGGGCCGATATTGCCATAGACTGAACGTCGCCACTCACGACCTTTGGGGGCTGGTGTGCCACGGTTATCAACTGCAGAGATAATGAAGCCTTTTTGCGCCATCATTAGGTGCCACATATTTGAGGTGCGCCAGCGATCAAGCACAATCTGAGCAGCAGGTTCACCATAAACAAAGTTGATGATGGGATATTTTTTCGTTGCATCAAAACCCGGCGGTCGCATCATGTAACCATCCAGGCTCCAGCCATCGGCAGCATCGACTTGATAAAACTCCAGTTCTCCTTGCGCTAAATCAGCGATTTTTGCAATTAACTCGGCATTGTCTTCCAGCACATGATGAACCTTATGATCCGGGAGTGAAATCAGGCGATAAACTGGTGGTTGCAATAAGCGCGAGTGAGTATGAATTGCCCACTTTGAATCAGCAGACAGGTCATATCCATTAGTGCCGGTAAATTCATCGGGCGTGACACGAGTCATGTCTCCGGTGCCATCCAGATTCCTGCGATACAGGTAACGCTGCGTGGCATTTTCTGGTGAGGCCATAAAATAAAGCGTATTGTTTGGCTCATCTTTTTTGACGAAATGGGTGACATCAAACTCACCCGGTGTTAAATCAACAATTGAGGTTCCGTCGCGTGACACACGATAGATATGAGTCCAGCCATTGCGCTCACTGAGCCACAAAAAGTGCTCACCATCCTTGTACCACATCGGATCCTCTAGATGCTCAATAAAGGTATCCTCTTTCTCAACGAATACCTCACGATACTCACCAGTCGTTGGATTAGCATAAAATATCCTGTTGGTATCCTGCTTGCGATTCATTTGTTGGATCAGCACTTCATTAGTGTTCTTGACCCAACTCATACGCGGCACATACATGTCTTTTTCGATGCCGGGTAAATCGACCCAAACGGTTTCGTTATCAGCTATATTCACGATGCCGATCTTGCCAGCGGAGTTTTCCTCTCCCACTTTAGGGTATGGAATGGCAGTGATGGTTGGGTAGAGAGTATCGGTGTTGTTAATGAGATAAAAATCCTGCGCTGCACTGGTATCAAACTGCCAGTAGGCGATACGTTGACTGTCTGGACTCCAGCGAAAGCCATCCTGAATCCCAAATTCCTCCTCATAGGCCCAATCAAACAAGCCATTAATGACCGTTTCCGAGGCATCGGTGGTGAGCGCCGTAATTACGCGCGTAGTCAAATCCTGAACATAGATATTGTTCAAGTACACATAAGCGAACTTACTGGCATCTGGAGAAAATTTACCGAACATCATCTGACTCGGCTCAAGACCTTCGGCACCAAGTTTCCATAAGGCGTTATCAGCCATATTAAGTACCCAGTACTCGCCTCGCGTCTTATCGCGCCAGACATATTCAGCATTGGTATAAATCAACAGCCGACTGCGATCTTTTGACCAGACATAATCATCGACAACCAACGCCTTGTCACTGCCTTTGGGCGTTAGTTGGGCAAGACTGATGAGCACGCTACGCTCAAGGGTTGCTGGGTCATACTCAACAATTTCTTCATAGACTTTAATATCATCGCCATACCGATCTTTCTCTAACTCAGCGTCTTCGAAGCCTGCGGCGGTCTCCAATGCGGTAAAATTAGAGCCCTCGGTTTGCCAGCGAAATGCGCCGGGCCTTTTGGCATTGAATTCATAGTCTTTATAAATAGCTTCATTGCTCAACATCACGCCAGTTAGCTCTTGTGGCATTGTCTTATCTCCTGATGGTTCTGATGAACAGGCGGTAATAATAAATGATGATAGTAGAATGATAATTTTAACGTTTAGCGGTTGCGTCATTGGAAAATATCCTTGGTGAAATTTACCCGGTTTATAGCCAGTCTGGCGCTGTGTCGTAGCTGGTGCTATCAATGTTTTTCACCATTGTGCCCCAGTGATATATGAGCGGTAGCTCGCAATTGAAGAAATACTTCATAGCCTGAAGTTTACCCTTGTAGAACTTTTCATCAGCCTCATGCGGCTGAACACCCAATGCCTGCTGTGCCACAATGCCCTGCCTGAGCCATAACCAGGCTATGGTGATATGTCCAAACATGTTGAGATAACTGGTGGAATTTGAGAATACCAAATCCGGTGACTGCTCACGCGCTGCCATGAATACAGCTTCGGTGGTTGCTTTGAGAAATTCAATGGCTTTAGCCAATTCGCTTGCGTATGGTTGTAGTGACTCATCAGCCTGCGAGAGCGTCGCCAACATCTCTGCGATGAATATTTGCAGACCTGAGAAATTATCCATCGGTACTTTTCGACACAGTAAATCCAGAGATTGGATACCCGAGGTGCCCTCATGAATAGGATTGAGTCGGTTATCGCGATAAAACATCTCAACTGGATGCTCGTTGACATAACCCGAACCACCCAGTACCTGTATCGCCAGATCATTGGCTTTGGGTCCCCACTCAGATGGCCAGGTTTTAATCACAGGGGTCAACAAATCGAGCATGATCTTGGCTTTTGAGCGCTGCTCAGGCGTCTCAGCTGTGGTCTCATCATCGGCTAGCTGGTTGCCATACAGACATAAGGCATAAGCGCCCTCGGCATAGGCTTTCTGGGTTAATAGCATGCGTCTTACATCAGAATGCTCAATAA